>NZ_JAYWYX010000044.1:0-9474 GCF_048147925.1 Acinetobacter sp. 226
CATCATAAACCAGACATTTTTATTGGTGAGAATATAGACACTTTAAATGGGTTCTAACAAATGCGTTTCGTATAACGCCCATTATGTTAAATGGAATTAGTTTTAGTAATTTTAAAGTCGGATATAAGATGTTTTTTATTCATACATTAGAATATTGACTGAACATATATTTCATATGATATGAAGTAATTCCTAAACCTAAAGCCATGAGCATGGTTAGAGAAGTTAGACCCACCATAGAACAAAATTTATCTATTATAATTCCACCAACCCATGGCATGATCCCAGCCAATAAGTATCCAAAGGACTGGGTTATTCCACTTAGCCGTGTTGCTAATTGAGTACTAGATGCGAACTCAATAGGTAAAATAAGGGCTATAGGAAATAATCCTCCTGTAGCAATGCCTAAGCTAATTACAGCCCACATCAAAGAGACAATATATGAGTACCGAATACACTGCACCTTCTGAAAGGGCAGGATCAAAAGTTTATCGCTTTTTCGTAATACTTCTACATGTGTTAATCGCATTATTCTTAATTATCCAAGGTGGAAAGCTTGTTAGCTTAGGTGGCTCAAGTTATTACCTTATCGCTGGTATTGCCTATCTACTGATTGCTATTTTATATACATTTAGAAAAGTAATCAGCTTATGGCTATCCATTTTAACTTTCATCGCAACAGTTATATGGGCTATTTCCGAAGTACAAGTTTTTGACTTCTGGCAGTATATTCCCCGTCTAGTTGTTCCAACGGTTTTATTTGTACTAAGCTTATGGGCAAGCCGTAGTTTAATAACACTTTCAACAGAAAAAGTGACTTTTGCTAATCGTGTTGGTTTAGTTGGCTTTATTGCTTGTGTTATAGCTTTAATCTCAGCTTTTTTTCCCCATGGAAAAACTCTAAATCAAGTTAATATTGCTCAAGATCGTAATTTAACTAAACCTACAGCAGAAAATCCTGATAATTGGGAATATTTTGGTCGTAGTGGTAGTGGTACCCGCTTTGCCCCTTATACTGACATTACTCCTGATAACGTTAAAAACTTACAAGTTGCATGGACTTACCATACTGGCCGACCAAAAAATATTGGAGTCGATGAAAATACTCCAATTCAAATTGGTAGCACACTGTACTCATGTACTCCAACTAATATTATTACTGCGATTGATGGTGATAGCGGTAAAGCACTTTGGAAATATGATCCAAAAGCAAAAACAGCTGAACACATTACCTGTCGTGGTGTTGGTTACTATGATGCGACTCATGATAAAACGCTTTCAAAAGCAGATTTACAAACTCCTAGTATTCAAGCCTGTCCACAACGAATTTTAACATCTACAGTTGATGGTCGTTTAATTGCATTGAATGCAAAAACTGGTGCTTTATGTCCTCAATTTGGAGTAAATGGCCAAGTTGACCTGTTAAATGACATGGGTCCTACTGAAAAAAGTAAACGCTACCATCCAACCTCTACCCCATTAATCGCAGGGCATGTTGCCATCTTAGGCGGTTGGGTTCGAGACATTACTCATGGTGAACCTTCTGGCGTAGTTCGTGCTTATGATGTACGTACTGGTAAACTAGCCTGGGCTTGGGATGTAGGTAATCCAGAATTATCTGGACAACCTAAAAACGGCTTTACTCTTGAAACCCCAAATATGTGGACAATTCCAACTTACGACAAAGATTTAAATCTAGTATATCTACCTACTGGAAATGGCCCCCCTGATTACTGGGGCGGTGATCGTAATGCAGCAAAAGAAAAATTTGGCTCAGCAGTAGTTGCTGTAGATGCAACGACTGGTAAGACTAAATGGTCATATCAAATTGTTCATCACGACGTTTGGGACTACGATTTACCTTCTCAACCAGTTCTTTACAACGTCACCAATGATAAGGGAGAACAAATTCCTGCCCTTATTCAAACAACAAAAATGGGACAAATTTTTGTATTAGATCGACGTACAGGCCGACCTGTTACTAAAGTTATTGAAAAGCCCGTACCGACTACCGGTCAAGCAGAAGGAGAAAAACTATCTCCGACTCAGCCATATTCTGTAGGTATGCCACAAATTGGTAATGACACTTTACGTGAAAAAGATATGTGGGGTATTTCAACTTTTGATCAACTCAATTGCCGTATTCAGTTTAAAGATTCGGTTTATCAAGGGTTATATACACCACCTAGTGAGAAACCATATATTGAATGGCCAAGTTTATTAGGCGGAATGAATTGGGGGGGTATTTCAATTGATGAATCAACAGGTTTAATGTTCGTCAATGATATGCGTATGCCTTTGCGGATGTCTTTAGTTCGTAAAGAAGATATGGGGAAATACAAAATATCTACCGATGAAGTTCCTGGATTTATGGGAACAGTACGCCCACAATTTGCAGGCCCGTACGCTGGAGTAAAAATTGATATTATGCAATCAGCATTAGGGGTACCTTGTAATCGACCACCTTTCGGTACGATGTCTGCGATTGATTTAAAAACCAAAAAGTTGGTATGGCAAGTACCAATGGGAACAGCTGAACAGCTTGGCCCATTAGGTATTAAATCACATCTCCCAATGCCATTAGGAATGCCAACACTAGGTGGTCCTACTTCAACAGCTTCTGGCTTGGTATTCTTTGCAGGTACGCAAGATTATTATTTACGTGCTTTAGATTCCAAAACTGGTAAAGAAGTATGGAAAGCTAAATTACCCGTTGCAGCTGTTGCAGCACCTCTAATTTACAAATCACCAAAAACAGGTAAGCAATATGTAGTTATTTCTGCAGGGGGTGCGAGCCACTCAAAAGATGTAGGTGACTATATTATTGCGTTTGCTCTTCCTGATCAGAAGTAACCGAAATTAGCCAAGATAGTCGTCTAAATTTTAGAAATCTAATTTTGGCTTAAGGGTAATTTAGAAACCTCTACCTTGTACGAAACACTAAAAAGCTGGCTTGTTATCAAGCCAGCTTTTTAGTGGGCACCACCCTCATAAAACGGTAAGCGTCCGCTGAACACACCTTATGAATTCATCCTATAAGCCTTAATTTAGTCCCCACTTAAAAACAAGTGGGGACTTAAATTTATGACTACAAATAACCAGACATCCATTACATCTCTTGCGAAAAAACGAAGAACATACAGTGCTGAATTTAAACAGCAAATCGTTCAGGCTTGTAAAGCACCGGACGTTTCAATTGCTTCAGTCGCTTTGCAACATGGATTGAATACAAATCTTGTATCCAAATGGATTCGCTTAATTGATGGTAAGCAAGGAAATGATCGCTCATCACTACCAAATAAACCTGCATTTATTCCCTTATCTTGCTCTGCACCATTAGATCCTACTCCTACTGACATGTTAACGGTTCAAATTACTTTACCCCACTCAAGAGCAGAAATTGGCTTGAAATGGCAAGTATCAGAAATATCTGCTTTAGCAGAATTACTCAAGGCACTTGCAACATGATCCGTATCGATGAAATCTGGCTTTCTACCCAACCTCTGGATATGCGAGCAGGGATGGATATCCAATTAATTCTTCATTTCCTTTACCACTTTGGGTTGATATGAGTATGAAAGGAGAAGTAGAAAATTAATTTGTATTATTTCTAAAATTAACATAATACACCTTATACGAAATGCTTGAAATTTCTCTTTAAATATCATTATATTAAAGTAAGCCGTTCTGGACATTAGGGCACCAGAACGGCTTTTTATTGATTATTCATGTTCCACGCTTACTTATTGAGCAAAGTTCCACGGCTTTGATAAGCCCAGGTGAATAATCAGGAAGCTTGGTCTTTTTCTTTTTGGCGTTCATTCAGCTCTTTTTTAAGTGCCTTTTTATCTTGGTACGATGCAATCAGCATGATCGGGATCAGCAGCGGGGCCACAATAATTCCTAGGGCAATGTCTTTCAGTTTCGGCATGATCTCTCTCCCTTAGTCATTATCAAAGACAGCATTCAGCACACGGCCAAATAAGCCACGTTTTTTAGGTTGTGGCACTGCCACATTTTGCAACGTGGCATGCTGTAGCGTTTGGGTGTGGTATGCTGTAGTTTCTTGTTGTGGCACTGCCACATTTTCTACAATATTTAATTCATTATTCTTTTTATTATCATTGTCTTGTTGTGTTGTCGCATGCTGTGGCATATCGGTGTCGCATGCCGTAGCATCTTGTTGTGGCGCTGCCGTGGCGGGTGCAACAGTTTTTAACTCAATAAGCGTCTGCATACGGTCGATTTGCTGCATTAAACGCTCTTCACGTTCTTGGTATTTTTTAACTTCATTTTCTAAATGAATAATGAGTTTTTTTGTAGATTCATCGCTATCTGATGTAGAAGATTCAATTTGTTGAGATGTTTGCTCAGGCTCCCCAAAGCATCTAATCACTTCCGAAAGGTCAAATTGACCATCACTAGAGCGTGATAAACGCCCATTACGTACAGCTCTGTAAATGGTTGACCTATCAATATGAAATTTTTTAGATACTTCACTTAGCGATAACTTAGCCATTTACTGTGTCCTTTTTATTTGATGGCATGTATCCCACTTTTTTTAGGTATGGGGCTAGTTCTTTGATTTTTTCAGAGTCTTGTAGCATCTCAGCAATACGAACAGCAAATTGAGGATAGCTTTCAGTTCCTTGTGAATAGCGACCCATTTCAGGGAGTTCTGAAAGTTTATTTGCAAACGTATGCCGTTGAGCATCGGTCATCTTTGAAAAAAGCTCCAAAGTATTCGGATCTCTTTCTATTGATGGGCTATCCTTCTTCTTCTGTTTAAAGGTAAAAGAAAATCCTGAAATAGAACGTCCTCTTTTATGCTGTTCATATTTTACAGTTATATCCGTATGCTCATTTATTTGTTTAATTGAAAGCTCTAAAACACGCTCTTTTAAATGAGCCATCCGTAAATATTCATTATCAAGAACGCCTAATTTCTTTCTAAATTCTTGTAGTTCTATGGTTGGGGTTTTACCAGCGCTTCGCCACTGAATTAGAAGCTCATATAAGCGAATGGCATAAGCGCTACTAAGACTACTAACTTGCTGTAATTCATATTTAGTAAATTGTTCTTCCAGTCTGGTTATGAAGGGAACAACAGCAGGTGCAAATATTAAGTCTACAGTTGCTTCATTGTCGTTATAAGCAATTTGAGATACCCAACGACTCATAACATTTCGGATATTCCCATTAGCTTTTTTCTCTTGATAGCTAAATTGACGCGCGAATAAATCCTTACAAGCATCTTTTAAGGCTTGATAAGCTGTATTACGGTGCACACCAAATTGATTGATATAACTATCTGCATGAACTTCTAATGGATCATTTGCATTAATCCCTTTCCCACTTTCCCTTGCTTCAACAATAGCCAATAAAATTAAACGTTGTTCTACTAAGTCTAAGTTATAGCTTGCGTTGATTAAGGCATTGTCTTTTACAACTAAATCTCTCATAGCCACTATTTTTTTATTGTGTATAAGTACACGTTAATATTATTTGTGTACTAATGCAAGGTAAACGTAGACATATTGCAAGGTAAACGTGGACATATTGCAAGGTAAACGTGGACATATTGCAAGGTAAACGTGGACATATAAGAGCTAAAACCCTTTATTCATAAGGCTTTCAAGCCATCTAAAAGCATTTAAAAACTTTAAAATAATTAAAAGCCCAAGGAAGGAAAAATTGCCCTTGGTTTTCGCTACGCTCAAACTCTATTGAATCTCGCTTTCGCTCGATTCGTTGGGGCAATTTTTGGCTCAATCCTGGAAGTGATTTAAATACTGGTAAAAGCAAAATCAAAACAATAAGAACAAATGGATTCGCTTCGCTCATAGAGCTTTTTTGCTCGCTACGCTCGATCTAGGATCGAATTTTTATATGTAATTAAAAAGTTTTTAGATTCCAATATCTAAAAGATTGTTTTTCAGAGGGTCTAAGCGCGAATTTCAGCGATTTCACTCGTAGACACTCGTTCTGTATCTTTCATTGTGAATTTGAGCATAGAGCGCAAATGAGAGCGATCTAGAGCAATGTTTAAATAGGGTTAGTAAAAATCTTTTCCCTTTGTATGAGGATCATAAGAAAATTTGGGCTTTCTATTGGTCAATTTTTCTAAATTTCTCTCCGCATTGGTCATTTCTTTCTTTGGTTCAGGATTTGAAGTGATCTCCTGTGTTTCTACTTCTTCTTTTGACGTTATTTCTTTACTTTTCTTTTTATTGAACAAATCCATCTGTAGACAAACTCGTGATAATGACTGATACGAAATGTTTTGGTTTAGTTCGGGAATTTCTGCAAAAATTTCTTTAAGGGTATATGCCTGTTCATGCATTTCCAGGATCTTTTCTTTTGATTGAAGAACGTATCTTTTAGCTAGGTGACGTACAGCCATGATTTGCTCCTACTTCATCATGGATTGTTAATAAATAGGATTATCTAGGATTTTTTAGGAAAAAATAGGAAAAAATGAGAATATTTAGGAAAATTCAGGAATTTTTAGGAATATTCGAGAATAAGTAAGATTTTGGGTTTTTAGCCTGTTTGGATAAGCAGTTTTTAAGAATATTCGAGAAAATTTAGGAATATTTGAGAAAGTGGTTAAGGGAAAAGTAGGCAAGATGTGTAATGTTATATAACATGGCAAGCCTTGGTTATATAAATTACCCGACTTATTCGCTTTCAGCTCAACGTGGCATCTTGTCCTGCGGAGCTTTTGGCATAGCCAAAATGTACTGGAAATAGAAAAAATGACTGAACAGAAAAAGCCGAAACGGATACGCCAAAAAGTAATTCAAGTTGTGGTAACAGAAGCTGAGAAAAAGCAAATTGAAGAAAATGCTGCTCAAGGAAATTTATCAGCTTCTCAATATTTGCGTGATCTAGGATTGGGTTATCAACCTAAAAGTCTGACTGATATAAAAACAATCCAGGAAATTCGCAGCCTAAAATCAGATATGAATAAAGTGGGTGGACTACTGAAAAACTTAATGAATGGAGAACTGACTGATCCGAAAGAGATCCGATCTAAAGTAAATGGGCTGCTGCTGGATTTTTCCAAGAACCAAAATTCCATTGATCTATTCATTTCTAAAGTCAGATCCGCGATCAAGTTTTAAAAAAGTGTAAAGTGTGTCCCCTTGTATAGGGGCGTTAGCCAGCTGTCCCTTCAGAGCTGTATTCAAGTAGCCAATCTAAAAAAGTGTAAGGTGTGTGACCTTGTATAGTGGCCTTAGCCTGATGAATTTCGTATAAGAGATTTTATGTTAAATGTAAGTTAATTTTAAAAACTTATTTCATGACTATATTTGTTTACTAAATCTAACCAAGCCTGTGTTGCATGAGAGGTCTCTAATCCTTTATGCCAAGCCATATGTAATTGCCAAGTCATATCGTCACTATTGAAGTATATTTTTTTTAAGTTATTAAATTTTTTACAATAAATTTCTGGAAGAATAGCTATCCCCATATTTGCATCTACCATTTTTACTATAAAATCCCATTGGCTACTTTTACAGACAATATTAGGTTCAAATCCCGCTTTTTGAGCTTCACTTAATATGATAGGGGTTAAACTGAAATCATCTGTATAAAATATAAAATTCTCATTTTTTAAGTCGTGAAAATTAATTTTCTCGTATTTCGTTAAGTTTGAATCTTGTTTTGTTAATAAGCATAAAGGGGAATTTAATATTTTTATTGAGTACAGATCACTATGGGGATTTCCTAAAACTATTCCTACATCAATTTTTTTATTTACTAAGGCTTCTTCTATTTTTAACGAGCCTACCTCCAAAAAATTTAGCTTAATTTCAGGATAATTTCTATGATATCGAGCAATCAAACGATGTATTAAAATTGCACCCAATGGAGGCAAACCTAGACTCAACTCTCCTGCTTTTAGAGATCTTATATTCTGAATACTGTCTAGCATATCCTCATGTTGCTGTAATATAGATAGGGCATGTTTATAAACATACTCCCCTATAAAGGTCAGTTCAACGTAACGTTTCCTACACCCAGTGATGAATAATTTTTCACCAACTTGTTGTTCTAACTGTTGTATAGATTTACTTATCGTTGGTTGTGTATAGCATAGTTGTTCAGCGGCAGCTGAAAAACTACCCGATTTAACTACTTGTACAAAAATCCTAAGAAGCTTCAGTTCCAAAATAAAAATATTCCTATTATGAATAATGTTTATAGAATTATTCATAATAGGAAAATATTAAAAAGAATACAATTATGTTTATTTGGTAAAGACTTAGCTATGTGGAAACTCACACGATTTTTTTTACAATTTTCCTTGATAATGATTTTTTGGGTATTAGGGTTAGGGGTACAACATCTTTTTCATCTTAAAATTAGCGGTGATATTATAGGTTTAATATTATTGCTAATTTTCTTATTGACCGGTTTTCTAAGGCTACAGTCAGTTGACGTTGCCGGTAAGTTTTTAATTCAGCACTTAGTACTATTTTTTATCCCTTGTGTAGTTGGATTGATTCAATTTAAAGAACTATTTATTTCCTATGGATTTCAGGTAATTGTTACTGTAGTTTTTAGTACTATTTGTGTCCTTATTAGCACTGTATATAGTGTTTATTGGGGGGCGAGACTTGAGGGGCGATTTACTAAGGAAAAAACTAAATGTTAAGTATAATTTTTTTATTACTTACGGTATTTGGCTACATTGTTTTCCTACGTATTTACCATAAATTTCCTAATATGTTATTAGCGCCAGGTATCGCAGTACCACTCACCCTAATTACATTATTGTACGTACTACAGGTTGAATACCAGCAATACATGCAATTTAACCAAGGTTTAGTTTGGATGATCGGGCCAGCTACTGTAGCTTTTGCTCTCCCTATTTATGAATATAAACATATTCTTACTAAACATTTTATTTCTATCAGCTTAGGGATTGTATTTGGTATGTTAAGTGGAGTATTGAGTTCTTACGCCTTAGCTCAGTATTTTTCTTTAGATAAAACACTCACACTTAGTTTAATGACCCGTTCTATTTCAACTCCATTTGCAATGGAACTCGCAAATCAAATTAATGGCTCAATTGAGTTATCTATTTTATTTACTATGCTGACTGGAATTGCGGCAGTTTTACTAGCTAATTTAGTTTTTGGACTAATTAACTTAAAAAATAATGTTGCACAAGGTGCAGCACTAGGGAATGCAGGTCATGGTTTCGGAACGGTAAAAGCTTTTTTGCGTCATACAGATGAAGGAGTAGCAGCATGTTTATGCATGATCTTATCTGGAATATTAATGGTATTTGTTGGTCCTTACTTAATATTGATGCTGATTTAAGGTCTGAATAGCCACCAATTTTGTAGACACTTTATAGTTCTTCTAAAATTAACATAATGCACGTTATACGAAACGCATTTGTTAGAACCCATTTAAAGTGTCTATATTCTCACCAATAAAAATGTCTGGTTTATGATG
>NZ_JAYWYX010000045.1:0-9228 GCF_048147925.1 Acinetobacter sp. 226
TGTTTAGTTCGTCTGATCACAGATACGTTATAAAGTAGTTTGAGACTTTTTTAAATCCGTCAATGCGTAAGTCCTAATTAAATTTATTGTTGTTTAAAATTACTGTTAAATTCACCAACTGACAAGAAGGCAGATTTTTTGCTTCTCCGAAGCCTACAAATAGTTACCACAAGTTAAAAAGCCTGCAATCAATACAGAAATAAAGCAATTCAATTGTCAGTAGCAAAACAATAATGTTAGATTTTACTCTCTTCTCTTTTCAGGTGTATTTCCGACATGCAGGCCATTATCCTTGATACCGAAACGCATACTTTAAATGGTCAACCCATTGAAATTGCCTATGCGCCTGTCGAAATTGTAGATCATAAAATCAGCCTGGATAAAAGCCGTCTTTTTGATCAGCTCTATACCTGTGACGAACCCATTTCTTTTGCTGCCATGGCCGTGCATCATATTCTGGAATCGGATCTGGAAGGCCAGCCGCATTACAGCACTTTTAGCCTGCCGAATGAGACAGTCTACATGATCGGTCATAATATTGATTATGACCTCCGTGCCATCCAAAAGTGCGGTGTCGATACCTCGAAAATCAAGGCGATCTGTACACTGGCTTTAGCACGCCGGGTCTGGCCCGATGCAGAAGCACATAATATTTCCGCCCTGATTTACATGATCACCAAAGGCAGTGAGCGAGCGCGTGAAATGATCCGTAAAGCGCATCGTGCTGACATGGACATCATTTTAACTGCCAATATTCTGATGCACATTGTCCATCATTTAAAAATCAATAGTATGCAGGAATTATTCGAGGCTTCTGAAGATGCCCGAATTCCACGTACCATAAATTTTGGTAAACATCGCGGTACTGCCATTGCAGAACTTCCGGCTGACTACGTGCAATGGTTATTGCGTCAGGACGAACTTGATCCTTATTTACGTAAGGCTCTTGAAAATACGGCGATTACCACATTATAAATCTTATCGAAATACGCTTCTGTATCTTAATAAATACTTCATATTAGTGTAATTCTGACAGACTATGCTCAAGCTGAATTTAAGCAACTATCTATTCAGCTATGATGCATTTTTATAAGACTCAACGTGGGATCGAGGTACTCCAGGATCGCTCTCTTCCACTCACCGCACGTCAACGCCGCTTATTGGTTCTGATCGGCAGCCAGGATTTCAACCTATTAAATGACGCTTTAAAACAGCAACTTGCTCCTGCCGAAATTTTAGATCAACTTTATGCCATGGAATTAATTGGGCCAGCTGAAACCTGCAATTTAATACATTGTCAGAAAACAGCTGAGATAAAAGTAGATACAAAAATTGACTTGGTGCATTCCGAGAGCCATCGCCTTCTAAATTCATCTAGCGGGATGAATCAAGACAATCATTCCCATCTGCCAGAACCGCAGGCTTTGTATTTTGAAGACCTCAAATACCTGATGATGGAAAGCTTACAAAAATACTGCGGCTTGATGGCCAAACAGCAAGTACAGCATATTTCACTAGCTCGGGATGCACGCAGTTTGAAACTTTGTCAAATGCAATGGACCACCTCACTTCAGGAAAGCCGCATTGCCCCTCAAGAACTGAATCATATTCTGAAGCAGATCAATTTTGCTCTAGATCAATTACAGCAAAATGAAGTTCATGAATAAAACCTTCTGAGTCTTTAAAACTCTTAAATGAGCAAGTTTAACAATAAGTTCTCTTTGATTTTATAATATAACTGATTGGTTATTATAAATATTTATATTCAGATCAAATTTAAAGCCCGGAATATCAGACTTAAGCGTGATAGAAAAATAATTATAATCCCGCCATATAATGAGCATAGACATTCGATTGGATCATATATATGTCCTGCTATTTAGAATTCGATGCGTTTGATAATCCTATGCAACTCAGCAAAGTCGGCAACTGGGTGATTACTTTTTTAAGCCCGGCGGAAGAACTGCAACTTGTGCAACTGGCAATTACCTATGTGCTTCCACGTCAGATGTGCGACAACTTGCAACCGCGCCGTGTGTTGATTGAAAAAAGTCCTCTCGAACATCATTGGCTGATTCAAGCCATCGAATGTTTTGACAGCACCACCCGTCAGGAAATTTCCTTAACTCCTGAACATCCAACAGCTCAGCGGACTTTAACGCAAATTTTGCAAGAATTTGAAAAATATGATGTGAACATATTACTTAAGCAGATTTAAACGGTTAGTTATTTAAATCAGCTCTTTATTATCATGAGAGATTGCTTTATTTACAGCTAGATAAATTATGTGCAAGGTGAGTAATTGCCGACATATAAAAAACTCACCAATTAGGTGAGTTTTTTATATGCTGGATCGGTGATGTCGGATGAATAAGTTCAATTTTTACTACCTATCTGCTGCCCACTGATTGAATTATTCTACAACACGATAAATATTGGAAGACTGCTGGCTTTCAAATAACAGCTCAATACTCGGCAGAATTGTTTCTCCATCCACCACAATATGTTCAATTTTTTTAACCAAATCAACCATCTGATCATTGTTGTGTTCTGCAAAGGAACGCAGCATGGCTTTCACTTCAATCACTTTGCTAAATTGATCTTTCACCTTAATATCGATTATCTTAGACATTTCTTTTCCTCCTAAATTCTCCAATTTGCAGTTTTTTATACCACACTTAGTCCAACGATTAAGGTTAAAGATGTTAGCGAATTTGGCAATGTAAACTTTTTTTATGAGAATGAATTACAAGAAGTAAAATATTAAAATTAGTGCAATATCATTTTAAACAGAAATTAAAAAGCTCGCATTTCTGCGAGCTCTGTGTTGGATGGCTAGTGTTAGATTTATTGTCTGATGATAAACATCAAACTCAACTAACTATCATTGATCCGTCCAACTATGCGGTAGCGTCTTATTGGTTTTACGACCTACCATGAGTTCAATATAGCAATATTTTTTCAGCAGACGATACCCTTTTACACTTCTAAAAAAGACTTATACAAGATTTTAATTGTGATTTTTTCGTAGAAGACTAAAATATTATTGGCTATTTTATTAAAAAACCTTCTACTTGAATCCATCTATTCTTCAATTTTTTTTCATTTTTAAAATATCATTTTATATACGAAGGCATGTTAGGCACTTAGCTAAAAATTTATTTATTTTCAATAATATATTTAAAAAAAGTTATAATCGCATTCTCAATCTAACCCCCGCCTTCAGAAAGAAGATGATGTAAAAATATATTCTATCTCGGCAGGCTCGCATCGATTTCTAAAATAGATTGCCATGTAATCATCTCATCTATTTATAAAGATAAATACCTCATAACTTTGTCGTCCAGACTCTTCTCACATCTACTCAGAGCGTATGTTTATTCAAGAATTTGTCTAAACTGCCCGACATTATTTTTTATGTGGAGCATGAGTAGATATTCAGAACATTATCGGGTTTTAAGATTCCAACAGGTTTATATACAAACAGTCTGGAAATTTTAATTCTACTCAAGATAACAACACTGCCTTAATAGAAATTTAATTTTATATCAGCTTTAAATATTGAAGATAAATACAATACAATGCTCATAAATACATCGAGATATGTCTAAATTTTTATGTCAGCTAATAATTTTAGGAAACACCTTGATCTCAATTTAAGGCAGTTAATACTTTTATTGGCTATCTTTAGTGTGTCCAGCCTTTTTATTATTTCGCTCATTATTAGCTATCAAATCGTAAAAAATCAGTTAATCGATAACTCTCTCATCTTAAATGCTGATCATGCCCATAAAATTGCATTGAGTACAGACAACCACTTTAGAAACATGCTTCTTGAGCTAAACTATAGCGCAAAAATATTAGGTCAAGACTTTAACAACAATGAGCTTAGAGGAGCTGAGGTCAATAAATTAAAATATCAGTCTGAGCACTATAACAGTGTAGTCATCAGCGATCCCCAAGGCCGGTTAATCAATTTTTCACCGAATATTCTGAATATTGATAGAAGCAAAATACAACATACTCCAGGGATTAGTGATTCTCTTCATAAAAAGTCGACTTATATATCTTCTCCGTATTTTTCTGTCCGGAAAAATCTGATCGTATTTATTTCTCAACCTATTTTTGATAAGTCAAATCATTATCAGGGTTTCATTGGTTCTGCAATTTATTTAAAAGAAAAAAATGTGATCAATCAGCTTTTAACGACCTATAAGAATTATAAAAATAGTTATATGTATGTGATTAATAATGAAAATGAAATAATTTTTCATCCCGATCCTGAAAGAATCGGTCAATCGGCCAGCAATAATTCTGGCCTGGAATATATGCATGCGCATAAGCATGGTCAAATTCGTTTAGTGAATAGCCAGGGAGTTGATAATCTGGCGGGTTTTTCTCATATTCCGACTTCAAACTGGATTGTGGTTTCCCAACAGCCTACTCATGAATTACTTAAACAGGCCAATTCTATTCTTTATAAATTGGCCGCAGGCTTCTTTTTATTTTACCTGCTGGTTTTTTATATTGTATGGAAGCTTTCTGATTCTATCTCGGCCCCGTTAAACCAGCTGGCAGATATGGCGAGTCTATTGAATCAGGCAGAAATCAGTTCAAAAATTAAAGCTATACAGCCCTGGTATTATGAGGTCACAAAATTCAAATTGGCACTATTATTAAGTATCCGCAAGTTTTCACAACAAATGAGCAAAATGGATCATCATATTAATACAGATCCTTTAACCGGGCTGATGAACCGGCGCGGCTTGAATTATGTTATGACTCAAAATATAAAAATGAACATTCCTTTTTCAGTCTTGCTGATGGATGTGGATCACTTTAAAAAAGTTAATGATAATTATGGTCACGATCAAGGTGACATGGTTTTAAAACATATTGCTCATACAATGCAGCAAAATTTTCGTAAAGAGGATATTTGCTGCCGTTATGGCGGTGAAGAGTTTATCGTCATTATCCCAAACAGCAATCTGGATGAAGTTTATGAAAGTGCGGAACGGTTCAGAAAAGAAATTGCGTCCAAAGAGATTAACAACATTGGCAACATTAGCATTTCGATTGGCATAGCCTCTTGGCCAGACAGCTCTAAAAATATACTAGACGTTTTGAAAATTGCCGATAACAATCTCTATCGGGCGAAAGATGATGGACGAAACTGTGTTCGTTATTAATTTCTTTTATTTTTTCAATTATATACAACAAATTAAATGGTGCGCTCAGCGGGCACTTTCCGAAATTTGCGGTTTCCTTATTATTCCCTAGTTTTCCTTATTTTTTCTTTGATTTTATAGGTTTAAGTGTGGCTCATTAATTCAATAGTTTAATGTTTCCTTATTATTCCCTATTATTCATTCTATATTGATTACGCCAAATTTACGCCACGACATTTTAGAGAGAGAATTTATGGCCACCTTTAGACAAAGGGGTGATGCTTGGCGAGTTGAGATTAGTGTGAATGGTACTCGGGAAAGTGCGACATTCGATACTAAGACTCAGGCTCGCGCATGGGCATCAAAACGTGAAACTGAATTGAGAGAGTTATCACGCGGAAAGCTTCCTGATTATACATTAAATTGTGCAATTGATAGATACATAGAAGAAGTGTGTCCAAAGCACAAAGGTTGTGATGCAGAGATCAAAAGATTTCGGGCGTTCCAGAGAAACTTTCCTAAGATTGCCAAAAAGCATATTGCCAAAATTACCACTGATGATTTTGTGGTGTGGCGTGATACCAGGTTAAAAACAGTCAAGCCGGCCTCGGTACGACGTGAGGGCAACATACTGTCAGCTTTGTTTACAGTAGCGCGCACGGAATGGAAGTGGGTTTATGATTCACCCATGAGTGATTTAAAGATGCCACCACCGCCAGCACATCGCGACAGACGTATATCAGAAGATGAGATTTACAGGCTTTGTCTGGCTGCTGAATTCGATGATCAGGCACCTGAGAATTTCACACAGCAAATTATGATTGCTTTCCTGTTGGCGATTGAAACTGCAATGCGTGCTGGTGAGATCCGCGGCCTGACTTGGGACCGGGTTTATTTAAAGAATAGATATGTGACTTTGAATGAAACCAAGAATGGAACAAAACGACATGTGCCCCTGTCCAAGCGCGCTGTTGAATTGCTTGAGCTTATGAAAGGTGTTGGCAGTCATCAGGTTTTTACAGTGAAAGATTCGAGCTTTGATACACTTTGGAGGAAGTTACGGGATAAGTGCGAAATTGAAGATTTGCATTTTCACGACTCAAGACATGAGGCATGCACAAGGCTCGCCCAGAAATTAGAAGTATTGGATTTGGCGCGAATGATTGGTCATAAGGATTTAAGAAGCCTGATGATTTATTACAATGCAACTGCATCAGAGATTGCAAATAGGTTGGATTAAGGCCCATCAAAGAGCCTTCACACAAATCCCCACATTCACATTCGTCGTAATTGAATGAGCTGTGCAGCCCTCACTTAGAGGGCTTTTCAACATTAGAATTCTTCCACTGGTAGCAAGTCAACTGTCTGACCTGCCAAGCTATGGTGACAATCCGATAAGAATTGAATTTTTCCATCTGTGATAAATGAATGGCATTGGCTTGGATGGCCTTGGTTCACCATTAATGATGGTGTGAATGTTGGTGCATCCACATTCCCATTAAAACCCCACCGGATACGATGCTGCTCACTAACATGGATGGGATGTAAGGTTTTACAACCCGGACATTCAATGAAGTAAATGCCGTTTGATTCCAGTAATACGCTACTTACTTTCTTGAACTCGCTCATTTGCTGGCCTCATATTCGATTAGAACTTTAGCCACAGCCTTGGCAGCCAACCAGTACCGCGCATTAAATCGAGCCAGTTCGTCTTCATTGGAAATAAAACCAAGCTCTACAATCAAACCACCGGCATTCACATAAGCAAGACGGCCACGTGCTGATTTAGACTGATCAATCCAACCGTTATCACCACGTAAACGACTACCTAGTGCATCGGCTACAGCTTTGGATAAGTCCTGTGCAAGTTTCTTATCTTTCGGCAATGCAATCGTCTCAATACCATTGGCCTGTTTGGAGGTTGCAGCATTCATGTGGAATTCGACTGCAACACTTGAGCCTTGAATTAATTTTACTGCAGCTGATAGCGGATCGTTCTTTGCACCAGTGCCATCGGTTTTGACTTGCAGCCCTGCTTCACGCAAATAGTGAGTCACTGCATTGCGGAAATTGACGACCAGATCGGCTTCTTTATATTTGCCGTTGACTGCACCAGGATCAGTATTGCTATGCCCTGCTGTGACCGTGACAAAGGGTTGAATCTCAGTGTGTAATTCAGGTTGCTTTTTCAGTCGAGCAAGCACCATTGCTACACCGACAAAAATCCCTACCCACTCAGCAACATTTTCAGGGATCTTGTTTTTCAACTCTTGTGGAATCACCTCCCAGACACTTAAAAACTGTTCTGAGAATAAAATCAGGGCATAAAAAAAAGCGCTTAATGCGCCCACTTGTACCGACTTGAGTTTCAAAGCCTGTTTCCAGTTATCAATCAGTTTCATTTTTCCTCTCTCATGTTTCGTTCATAAATTTTGTTTCGGATTTCCTCAACCGTTCTTAAAAGTTGATCAGATTGTTTTTCAAGAACCTGAATGCTCTGGGCGTTGGTCGTGGTTTGAGTATTTACTGTGTCTGTCTTGCTTGTTTGAGTATTCCAAGCGACGACGAATAGGCCTGCTAAGAAAATTCCGCCAAAGCGCACAAGATTAGTAATACTGTCGATTTTGGTTTTACTTTCGTGCAGCACTCTGATCTGTGAGTCCACCTCCTTAAATCTTGGCTCAACTTCATTCCTGAGCTGCTTAATCTCACTTTTGAAGTTTGACTTTGCTCGGTCTAAATCTTCTTGCAGATTGTCACGAGTCTGAGTTAAGTCATTTCGTGTCTGTTGATGCTCCTTATTGAGCTGCTCCAACTGCATATTCATACGGTCGAGCTTTTGGGGCATTTCAGCTAACTTATCCATGTTTTTGGATATGTCATTAATCTTGTCTGAGATGGCAAGAAGTTGCCCTGCTGTCGCTACTGGTGGGTCAGATGAGTAATCATTCGACATTGTGCCCCCTAAATTTTGGTAATAAAAAAGCACCCGAAGGTGCTGTTGTTTAGTTAAGTTTAGACTTCCACTTGTGAATGCTGCCCTGTTGGTGCCGGCCTTAAAATCACTTGATTGGAAACAAATACCCGGGCCCCTAAATTGTAAGCTGTGCCTGATGTGCAAAGCACTGGACCGGATCCACCATCAATCTGTACCCGGTATTCTGGGTGTTTTACTGAAGTGATGGTACCGATATACTCAGCATGGGTCGGATTAAGCAGCTTTCGCAGTTCAAATAAAGGATTAGTCACGGCTGATACGCTCCACAGTAATGGTTTCACTGACCTTTTCATGCGAAAAGCTGCCTGAAACTGAATCAATGACACCCCACCACTGGCCATTAAAAGCGATGGTTTTTCCGGGAAGCATCTCGCCAATTTCCTGACTGACCGGAATATCTAAAAAAGTGTGCAGCTCCTGAATATTGGCTTTGACCAGTTCATTTTTGCCATAACTAGCACCTGACACTACATTAAATAATGGACCAGTGACCGCCTCTAACGGTATATCACCCGAAGTACCGCGCTGCTGTACTTTCAGGCTCTCACCACTTCGACTATTCACTACGATCATGGCATTAAAGTCAGCAATGTATTCATCGTTCTTCTTGATGTTTTGCTGCATCACCAAGCTTTCAGATAGCAGAATGTCGTAATCATCCATGGTCATCGTATCCCAATAGCCTTTCTGGTACCGTGGCAAAATAGTCAGCGTATTACCTGCTTTCTGGCTATAGATAAAGCCGCCGCCTGCATCAACAACCTGCTTTATTGCATCGATTGGTGCCAGTTCTGCATAACTTAGGCTTTCAACCGGTACAATCCAGCCCAATTCATCAATTAGCTTCCAGTCGAGGTTGGTACCACTATTCGCTCGATCCAATTCTGCTTGCACCAGCTGTACAGAGGTTCTTTCGTTATCCTGGATAAATGAACGTGAAGCTGCGTATTTATTCGAGTTCAAGGCAGTGATACTTCTCCCTGGATAAGTGTAAAGAACACTGGCAAAACGTCGGGTTTCTTCTGGATCTTCCAATAAAATATGATGCTCAAAACCATTGAT
>NZ_JAYWYX010000046.1:0-8705 GCF_048147925.1 Acinetobacter sp. 226
TGCTTGACTTGGAAATGTCCATATAGGACATTTCTATTTGGTTATTAGGTAGGACATTTCTACTTGGGAATAACATTAGATGTTAGAACCCATTTAAATTAATGAGTTATTGAATAAGTGAAACCCTCTAAGTAGACTTTTAGAAGGTTGTAAATCTAGGGAAAAGGCTAAAGATGCCGTTGATTGAGTATTACGGTCTGCTATTTGAATGGCACGATAAAAAAATGGAAATAGTCTATCGAGGGCGTGAAATTACTTTTGAAGAAGTATGTAGCGTTTTTCTTGATCCAGAGCTGATGTCCTTTGACGATCTTGGTCATTATGACGAACAACGGTTGATATCAATCGGTCTAAGCAATCGTGGTAGACTACTAACAGTGGTTTGGGTCGAACGTGGTGATGTTGCAAGAATCATTACTGCTTTTGAGCCATCACACAATCAAAAGCGGAGGTATAACCATGCAAAATGAATTAGAACGCTATAAAAATTTTGACCCTACCAATGCGCCAGTAGTAAAACCAAACTTCGTGAAAAAATTACAAGAACGCCATGCGATTGCTCAAGCAAAAGCTTTTGATGCGGATGTTGTAACTTGGCTAAGTTCTCAAGATGATGAAACAAAACAGCATATTAACGAGATGGTTCGTCATATCATGGCATTGAAACGTGTTTAATTAAAATTTTGCTCGATGCTTTGAAATAGGGCTTTAGCCATGTTTCAAAGTCGAGCCACTTTGCGTGCACCGGTATAAATTGAATAACGAAAGAAACCAAGCAAAGTACTGTCCCATCTCATAACTTGGTTGACTATGAAAATATATAATTTAGCCCAAAGTTTTTTCATTATTTCTGTGCTTACTGGCTGCATGGCAAAGCCTGCTTTAGTTTCTAATATTATAGAACCTGTAAAACCAGTATTTTTTATCAAGCAAAGTCCCGAAGTGAAGACTTATATGGTTTCACTTGCAGGTGGCAAATTACATTTAGATCCACATGGTTGTATTCGTCTAAACAGTGATACCAGCCCTTTTATTATCTGGGCTAGTAGCAGCGAGTTAGAATATACAAGTGACGGTAGGATCAGTATTACCAACAAATTTAATAATCATAAAGTTTTTGTAGGTGATGAAATTAGACTTGGTGGAGGCCAGTACCCAACGAAACCTCGATCTATTACTGATCCTATTCCTGATGTTTGCGCTAACCACGGTTATTGGATTGCAGCTCCGCTTTAAAAAGCATTATTTAGGGTCAATCACGCAATAATCTTTGTTTGGCCCGTGACAGTCATTTTTCATGATCCGGACACAGGATTTACCATTACAGTTTTTAATATCTAGGTTATATCTTTGTTCTAGCCAAGCTGCTTCTGCACGACGTTCTTTGATCTCATCAAAACTTGGAATAAATAAAAATATAAAAGACAGGAAAACTAATACCAGACTAAGGAAAATTGCACACAACAAGGCAATAAATCTGTAGTTCAATTTATCGGTGGCTTTATCTAACTCCTGAATACGACCTTGAAGGGCGCGTGTAGCTTCCTGATTTGCGTTATTTAGGGTCTTTTTGCTCTGTTCTAGTACCCCACTAGCTACTTTATTGTAAAACGTCTCTAATCGCTTGTTATCATCTGCTATGGCTTCCCTGTATTCCTTCATGGATGCCAATAAAATATATAACTGGTCATCTAGATCATTTTGATTACTCATAATGACATTCCGCCTCTACTTAGTTTTTGAGATGCCTTGCGGAGTGCTTGCTCGGCTCGTTGTTTATCTAATTCTTGCTGTCGCTTCATTTCCGCTTGGCGTTCCAGTTCTAGACGTTTGGTTTCTTGGTTCTTCTGCCATTGATCAAAACCTTGATCGACACGGTTTAAACCACGCTGTAAAACGCTCTCTTTCTGCTGTTTCTGTTGGTCAAGTTGTTGGGTATTCTGCTGTTTCACATTGTCATTGAAACGGCTGATTTCAGTGTCTATGCCTTGTCTGCGTAATTGAGTGACTTTGGTGCCTTCATGGATGGTGGCTTGTAGTCCGTTGTTCTGATCGGCATAGCTGCGGTGATCTATTTTTTCTCGGTAGCCTGCATGTTCCAATGCTTTATTGGCTAAGTCTGCCCATGTTTCTCTAATTTGCTTAATGTCTTCTTGGGTTGTCCCCATACCAAGGCTTTTTCGTTTGGCGTTGCTGAGTTCAATATTGGTTTTGGTGGTCAGAGTAAGTTTATTGTCTGCGTCCAATTCGGCTTTTCGGGTTGTGAGCATGATATGGGCGTGATGGTTTTTATCATTACCGCCTTTACTCGGTTCATGGATGGCTAAATCTGCGATTACGTCATAGCGATCAACTAAGGACCTGGCAAAGTCTTTTGCCAAGTCCTTACGTTGATCAGCGTCTAATTCATCAGGCAGGGCAATCACCCATTCTCTAGCGGTTCGGGCATCTTTGCGGTTCTCGGTTTTTTCTGCCAAGTTCCAAAGTTCGCCACGGTCAATTTCAATATCTAAATTAGAGATAATTTCAGCATGGGCGACACCGTCTTTTCTCGTAAAGTCATGGGTCAGCCCTGTGCGTTCATCTTCTAGTTTTTCACCTGCACGATAGGCACTTGATGCAACCGCAGTTCGTCCTGAACTTCGGTTAACTGTTTTAGTTGAACAATGATAGATTGCCATGCAGTCGCCTTGAGATGCTTTTGCTTTTAAAAAATTGCGTAGCAGTTTTTTGGGGTTAAGGGGAATCCCCTTACGCAAACTTTGACTTGGATGAAATCCAAGTCGTAAGTGCGCATTTCATGAAAAACACGATAGCATATAGCTCGCTTGAACTCTAGTTCATAGAGCCTTATGCTTGAGTGGTTTTCTATATCCCGAAATCTGAATCATGACAAAAGCTGCTGAAACTCTTGAAAAGAAAATCGAAGCCCAATTAGAGAAGCTGAAACAGTTAAAGGCTCGAAAACAAGCTATCGAAGCTAGAGAAAAATCAAAGCAGAAAGAGCAGGAAAGAAAGGATGATACTAGACGTAAAATTTTGCTTGGTTCTTATTTAATTAAAAAGATGCAAAGTAATGAAGCCAACAAAGAAAAAATACTCGCTGAACTCAACGAGTATTTAACAGAAGATCGGGATAGACAGCTTTTTGACTTACCAAATATTGAGATATCTAAATAATGCAAAAAACACTAATTTTATGGGGTGGAATTTTAGCGACAATCATGGGTTCGCAAAATCTTAGTGCATGTATGCCACACTCACCAAATGAGGTATTTATAGCAAGGGTTCAATCATTTGAATCAGATAAAAATCAGACTAAATTTCAATTTTCTAACCATAATTTTATTTTTTGCCCATTAATAGCTTGGTTTAGATATTCTAGCCCAAATGAATGGAATGGCGATTTTAAAATTAAGAATATAAAAAAAGGAAATTTGATAATTGGTTTAGCATATCCGCCAGATGGTAACCAAGCAAGAAATTATCAGGTAAGTTCACTGGCACTACTTCACTGTAATAATGATGTTATATCAATAAGTAAGCCATCCACTCCTTTTTTAGCATGGGATAGAGCAAAAGGACGTTGTTTCTATACTGATAAGAGTGGTTTATTGAACGGCTTTCTTGAAAAAGATCAGGCATATTATTTACATAAAATTCAAGCTAAATATCCGACTTGCCGTAAACTGTACTCAGCATTCCCTATGACGTAATGTATATAAAATCTTAGTCTTTGAAGTCTGTTTCAGTCCGCAATGCTTTAAAAATCCGCTTTGCGGTTTCCTCTCGGACGGATGTAGGGTCACGTAAAATATTGGCAATCCATATTGAAAAGGCTGGGTAATCTTTATTGTCGGCTAAGTCAGAGATGCTATGAACCTTAGATAATACTGAACTGTAGGTCTTAATTTGACTGTCAGATAAGTTGCTGAACATATCTATAGTTTTTTGATCTCGCTGAGATTCTATTTTTTTAGGTGACAATTTTTGCTTAAATTTTAATTCTATGTGTGTGAACTTACGCCCTGTTTTTAACAGTTTATATTTGATTGTAATGGGAGATTTTTCATTAAGTTCATCAATTGCGGTATCTATTACCCATCTTTTTAAGTCTGCCGTTAATGGATACTTATTATTCAGATCAAGCATATTGCGCAAGTCATCAAGCCTTATTTTTCGATAACCTGTACTCTTGAATTGCATCATTAATTCATAAAATCGAACGCTATACCCACTACTTACTCCTGCTATGTCTTGAAGAAAATATTGTGTGAAGTTAGATGATAAGTTACTAATAAAGGGTAATACAGACTTACTAAACCTTATTGCCGCCAAAATATAATCTTCTGCATAAGGATCGCTCCCTGTCACCTCTTGGATAAATTCAGGATTAGCCAAAGCCCAATCACTATTGTATTTCATGATGTCTTGAACCCATCGAGTTTTAAATGTCCCTGCTTCAGTTGTTATTGTAATAACTCTATTAAAAAGTCGATCACATGCTTCTCTAATTTCTCTGCTTGCTGTTTTTGGGTTAACACCTAACTCAATAAATGATTCCCTTGTGACGCAATAACCTGTGTTATCTGTCACTTCTTCGCCTTTGGGTATACAGGCTATAGCCGCCAAAATTAAGCGCTGTTCATTCAAAGACAGTTGATAACTAGCTTCAATAATATTATTTGCTTTGACTACTAAGAGCTTACTCATTTTTGTATTCCTTATTATTAATTATGAGAATAATATATCGCCTCATAGTTATGCGTCAATCCCTCATAGTTATGCGTCAATCCCTCATAGTTATGCGTCAATCCCTCATAGTTATGCGTCAATCCCTCATAGTTAAACCTTGCAAAGCCACGCACAGCATGGCTTTGAGTGGGGTCTAAAAACATTTAAAAATATTTAAAATATTAAAAAATAGGGAAATACTTAAAACTGCCCTATGTACTCGCTAAAGCTCGTACTCTATTGAAGCTCGTTCCTCGCTTCGTGGGGCAGTTTTTGGTTAATCCTGTTTGTGAAATCTAAAAGCAAAAGCATTGGTAATGTATTCGCTTCGCTCATACTTTTTGAAAAGCAAAAGCTCCAAAGTTCGCACCCATTCGGGATGCTCTGTACCTACCGTTTAAAATCGAAAGGGAGCTTGTAATCAGAGAAAAGGCGAGCGTGAAATTTTGATGATGCTCAATCGCTCGTAGACACTCGCTCGGTTCTTATTATCTAGGTTTTAATTATTTAATGGAGCTAATCAAAGTTGTGAAACATTGATCAAAGAATAGGCGTGGAACGTGAAAAATCATAAAAAAAGCCCACCTTGGGGAAGATGAGCTATCAACTAGAAACTACAGCATTGATTTCTAAAGATAATTATAACGCATTTCGCATAAGGCGTATTATGTTAATTTTAGGAGATCTATACAATTCTGTACTTTTTCACAATCATAGAAAAAGCAAATAAAATACTTATCCAAAATAAATAATCAATAAAAAAATTGAGAAAAACAAATTGATCCATGCCGATGAAAATAAATAAAGGATTGATACTTATACTTCCGACTGGAGAGGTTTCACCATCTATAAGGAACTGTAGAGGAAATCCCCCAGCTATGACTTCAACTTTTTCAAGCTTATCTACAACTATGCGAGCAACTAATATATTTTTTTGATAAAGCAAAGATACGTAAGTCAAAATAATCGCTAAGAAATTAAAATATAATATTTTTTTCATAACTATTCTTTATCTTTTAAATTAATTAAAAACAGCCAATAACATAAGCCAGGAAAGAAAGCCATAAAAATAGTCCATGTATTGGTATACATTTTCCACCACTCTTTCGAAATTTCTCCTGTGTGACTCCATCCAAAAAGAATAAAAAATGGAGCAGCAATAATTAGAGAGCTAATACAGATGGTTAATAAATTCAGACTGTTATAACGATTTAAAATAATTGAGAATATGAAGCTGAAAGGCACAGTCAAAATACAATACGCTAAGTAGACAAGGCCATGCCCTACAAGAACCACTAAAATCGAGTATAGGCTGTATTCCTGATTCATTACGATAAACAGGACTGCTATGAAAAAAAGTAACGGTAAAGGAGCAAGTAAGAGAGCTTTAACTATTTTTTCATTTGAGTATTTCACTAATTTAATTCTCTTATCTACTCAATAACTATTCACACTATACCGATTTTCTTGGAGGTCGTTAGCTTCCATTTAACATAATGGGCGTTATACGAAATTCTGTTATAAGCCCCATACATCCAAGTTTATTTCTTGCATGAATGTATCCTATGGGATACATTACTCTTATGTACTCAATATATACCACTGAAGTCTTTGATGACTGGTTTACTAAGTTAAAAGACCAGCAGGCAAAAAGGCGTATACAAGTCCGAATTGATAGGGTTGAAGATGGAAACTTTGGAGATACTGAGCCAGTCGGTGAAGGTGTCTCTGAATTACGTTTCTTCTTTGGACCTGGCTACAGGATCTATTACTGTAAGCAAGGGCAAAGGGTCGTTATTCTTTTAGCAGGCGGAGACAAGTCTACGCAAAGTAAAGATATAAAACTTGCCCTACAACTAGCACAAGATTTAGAGGAGGAGCTGTAAATGGCTATCAAACTTCGTAAATGGGACAGTGCTGAACATCTTAAAACAGAAGAAGATATGCAAGCTTACCTACAAGCCTGTATAGATGAATCTAATGGTGATGCGGCATTCATTGCAAAAGCTTTAGGTAATATTGCTAAAGCTAAAGGAATGGCTCAATTATCAAGAGACACAGGTTTAGGCCGAGAAAGTCTTTATAAAGCACTTTCTGGCGATGTAAATCCAAGCTTTGATACTGTTATTAAAGTGGTAAAAGCACTGAATTTACGCTTAGCAATTTAAAAAAAACTAGTAAAAAAGGGAGCTTAAAGCTCCCTTTTTCGACTTCATATAACGTGTATTATGTTAATTTTAGAAGAATTAACATTTCTATATTTTTATGGAATATAACTATGAATTTATCATCTTACAAGATCGTTTACTCCTAAATGACCAAACTTGCCATTTATTAGACGACCATCATCTAACTGCACATTTTTAAATTCAATTGTTCCCTCTGAATCATTGACAGTGACACCAGTACAATGATTATTCGTCAATTTACAGTTCCATTTCAGATAAATATTCACATTTAATTGACCCTTCTTTGGTCTTTGATACGCTACATTTACATTTTTAGTAATTGTATCGTATTTCACTGTGAACTCGAGATCAGAGTGATTATCTCGACTCATAAAGCGAAAATACTTACTTTCATTTTCTGCATATACAACTGCTGCGACTGTTTCATCAATTTTAAAAACTTCATCTCCTGCAATCACTTGACCATAAGGAACTTTTTTTACAAAACCTCCAGATACTTTCAACTCTGGAGAAGCAATATATTCAATAGGGTTAGTAAATAACTTATTGATAAATTTAAAGGTGGTTATACCATTTTCATAATCTGTATTTAATGTAAAATCTCGATTGAAGTATCCCTTATATATGTATACATCTTTAGGCTGTTCATTACTAAAATAATTCCCCTCCGTTAAAATAAATCTATCGTGATCAAGATCCACAGGATTATTAAAGTTAAAATAGTATTCTTTATCTGTAGTAAAAGTTAAAACAGAGCTAGTTTTCCAATCCAAAAATTTTTCTATTGTTGCAGGTTTACCATTAACAACTAAGTCTGATTTCGCATGATATTCATTAAAGCGTTTGGTGTCCCATACTGGCCAATTAGAATTTACTTCAAAATTAACAGAGCCTTTAATTTTGGCAGTTGATGCAAAATCATTATTATTTAAACGTCCTGCTATAGAACCATTTGCATTTATAATAAAATAAGTTTTACCATTACTTTGCTTTTCAATTTTATAAGAAAATGTATCACTACACGAATTTTGACATCGAACCGTCAGATGTCCTTTATCATTCTCTGAATAGCTAAAAACTCCAACTTTATCTTCTTTAGGATAAAAATAAAGACCCGCCAAATTATTAATATGGGCAGATAAATCATTGCTTGGTGTAAGAATCTCTAAATCCCACATATTATTGTTAGTAGCAGATGCTTCAACCACACTATCTGTATGAAATGGTGAAAACTTAATGGTTGAGTTATTAGCAATACCAGAATTTTCAATTTCAAAATAGCCATGTGTCAAATCTGGACTTAATACAGAAGTTTCTACAATAGGCTTCGGCACAGATGTATCTGATGACGTTGGACTACTTTCTCCCCCCCCTCCACCGCATGCGACTAATAAAACAGATAAAAGAGTTAAAGGTAATAATGTTCTTCTATTGTGAAACATATAAATCCTTGTTTGAAAAAAATTACTTTTTAAAATTTTATAAAAATACTGAATTTAGAATACTTTTGTAAGCATTCAATATCATTTCATAAAACCCTGAAACTTCGCCTTGTTCTTATACAGGAAGGTAAGCTAATTGAGTACTTAGAAGATTATTTTTATCTAAAATTTAGTAAAAAAACGTTCTATTTAAAATTTAATAAACTGGCATTTACTGTCTTATTCCCCCCCATTTAACATAATGGCGGTTATACGAAACTTAGATGTAAGCCCAAAATAGAAATGTCCGGTTTCTCCAAAGTAAAAATGTCCGCTTTTAGAATATGCACTTTTGCAATTT
>NZ_JAYWYX010000047.1:0-8180 GCF_048147925.1 Acinetobacter sp. 226
CCACTTACCCAAGTTACGCCTTAAATTTGACTCAATTAGGGGCGCTTTGCATTTCAAATCTTTGTGCAACAAAGCCGTAATCAGTATGCGTTTTTTCATAGTGCTAAATGTTGATATGCCTTATATGAAAAATTATAGAGATAAATAGCGAAAAAGAAAGCAGCCATCTGCAAATTTTATAAGTTGTTGAGAAACTATATATAGTTAGTAGCAAGTATTTTAAAAATGAGAATCTTCTCCCAAAATTTGAACCAAGCTTTTTAATATTTATTTGAATTGATCATCTTTAATATTTGGATGTTTATTGGTCAAATTTGAGGGGTGAAAATATTTTTGCCTAAAATACAGACATTTATTTAACAGAAATAGTGAATATTTCACATTTGGAAACATTGAATCTATATATCCTACACAGATTGGGTGGTTGGCTAGTGATATCTTGGCGTCATTCTAAAAAACTTAATTTAAATAATTAAAAATCAGCATATTACAAAGCCTGTTCAATTGAGGAGAGTTGAACAGGCTTTTTCTTTTTCGCAACAATCTTCTTTTTTGATACTGATTGTAGTTTTCGCCCCTGTTGTTCACATAAGTTTTCATTCACAACATAAAGCATGAAAATTCTCTCAAGAGAAATACATGAATAGATGTTATTTATATATCTCTTTTCACGAAAAGACAGGACAAAGCTATGATGAGATGTATATGCGCATTTGGCATGGGCGTGATGGTCGGCTGTTGTTTTAAATCTTGCAAAGAAAAAATGTGTCAGATGATGAGCAACGAGCATTGTAAAAGTGATCATTGTAAAAAGGATCAGATGACTAAAGCTGAAGAACCTATACGGACTTAGCTCTGAAGGCTTTAATTTACCTAAATACGGAGCAGAGTAGCGAAGTCGTTCCAGCTTATTCAGCTGATCCAAATCATGATGTATTGGATCATTTTATATTTGAAGCAATAAAGCTCGATTCAGAATCGAGATTTATATAAAAGGAGAAAAACATGATGCAATTTATATTTTGTTTATTTGGTCTTCATGGTGCAACTGAAATCGATTACACCTGTGATGATGATGAAATAAAAGAGTGTCGTGATTGCTTGAAAAATATTGAATAATATTCCAACAATAAACGTAAAGCCTTCCCAGTTCAATCACCAGGTGGCGAGGGCTTTACTGATGAAATTTTCCTTATAATAGAGATAAGGTTGGAAGATTTTCGTATTTGGTCTCGGTGAAAACAAGATTTGGTTGATTACGATACTTATGTATCCGGCAAGATAAATTTATATTCGTCATGTTTTTTCTTCTATGAATATGATAAAGGCCATGGGAAAGAAGTATTGTAAATGTGATGCTTAAAACAGTCTTTTGATTGCTGGCCATTATTGCACCACATTTTCTGTCTTTCTGGTGGAACAACAAAGTCAGTCAAGCAGACTTATCTGAGGTGGTGACGTAATCGCATTTCAGACATATTGAATGACACACGTTAGCAAAATATTCAAAAAACAGGGGGCGTCTGAATCCTTTAATTACACCGCCAAGACTCTCTATTAACCAATAAGTAAGTTTATATTCTCATACGGTATTATCCTCCAATCAGCTATCGAGACTTATTAACTTATGTGTGACAGGTGCTGTGAGAAGTGAGTACATGCTGAAGAGATTAAATTTCTATAATGTAAATGTGAAACATAAATAACATTGATGTTTATTGTCAGATGTCATATTTATTTTGAGTAAACAGATCGAGGAGATATATATGACAAATAAGCCAGAGCAAGAGCAGGAATCAAATCCACAAAAAGAATCAAATGACGATAAAGGGAATCAGGAATCTTATAAGCATGTCAAGCCGGAGAAAAAACCCAATGCCGAGCCAGAAAATCCATTGAGAGAGCAGAAATAAGTATTTTATATGAATAAAGCCCTAACTTGGTTTAGGGCTTTTCAGTTGGTCCACAAACCTTGCTCTTTAGGCCTTGCTATAAATTCATCTTTCATTTCAAAGAAAAAATTATGAGCTTGTTCATGGTCGCAGTTGAGCCAGTCGTGTCGTAATTCTTCAGGAATCACAATAATCGAACGTTTTTCATCATTCGGCTTGTGAAACCGTTTCATAAATGGGTGCTGATCCGAATTTATGGTAAGCATCGAAAAGGATCTGATTTTCTCACCTTCAATCAATGCATCCTCATAAATTGCTGCAACCGTGAAAGGATGACCATCTTCACGTGAAATACCAAACCAGTGTGGTTTATCGTCTATATATTTAGGCTCAAAGAATGTATCGACTGGGACTAAAGTAAACTGGTTATTTTTCCAGGCATGTCGAAAACTTGGTTTGGATGCCACTGTTTCACTCCGGGCATTGTAGGTATGTCTGCCATATTTCAACTCTTTTGCCCAAGATGGAACTAGTCCGAAACGTGCAATATCCAGCTCAAACTTGTCCGCACCACGCATAATGATTGGGGCGGGTGCTAATGGATAAACATGTATTTTTATTCCGAGTTCCAGTTGTTCTTCATGAATATCTAGTAAGGAAAGACGTTTTTTTGAAGGGAATTCATAGTTCGAGCACATAAAGAACCTCTTTCATTCTCATTGTTGTTTGCTAAAGAATTAAGGAATCAAAATGGGGAACTCAAAAATCAAAATTATGAGTTTCAGCAAAAGCTCTAATACTTGCTTTAGCTACACGTTTGCGAAGGAATAAAATTTGGATTAATTAAAGTTAGTTGGCCTGTAGCAGGCCCGGATTAATCTCAAATAAATGAAATATTACGTTTCGATATTCGTTACAGCTTAACTGCGATAAGCGTGTTAATGGCATACTCAGGCCATAATAGCTAAACTTTTAATGATATGCAGTCTAGTAACAGACTGCATATTTCATAGATTTCATATAGTTACCGTGATCACAAATATCTAATCGACAAAAATATGAACATTAATTTGTCTCACAAGTACTCATAAATTTTCCTTGTTCAACTGAGTTGATAAAGTCTTCGACCATAAATTGACTTTGTCTTAAAGAGCCATGATGATCTGCACCTTCAACAGTTTTAAATGCAATCGGCTTTTGTTTGGTACACATTAGCTGATAATAGGCATGAGTACCTTGATAATCTACAATCTGGTCTTTATTACCCTGAACTATCATTACAGGGACAGTAGGTATCATATTTTCGATGGATTGTTTTTTCGAGTATTCTATTAAGGGATTAAGATCTGCATCGGGTTTGAAAACTGTTTGAGGTGCTTCTTTCACATCGGCTTGTAATTCCGATAAGCCATGATTACGCGCATAATTGACAATCTGGGCCATTTCAGGACTCAATAAATTCATAATATTGAGGCTAGGATCCGCGGCTTCAGCACCTAAAAGAACGATAGGAAGAAATGCAACCACACTTTTTTCGATTTGAGGATGCAAGGCTGCGTATTGAGCAATTCCCTCATATTGATATCCTCCTGGGGCAACGACTAGTGCTCCACGTAACTTTAACTCGGGTGCATCTTTTTGCCCATGTGCAGCTACCATTAGGGCAGCAGCGCCTCCCTGACTGTGTCCCATGACATACCATTTCCTGTTAAAATGATAAGGCTTTAAAAAATGAAGCGCTCTCACAGAGTCAACCACAGTATGCAGTTGGCTCTGTGCATTCATGTAGGGGTGTTTACCGGGTGTACCTAAGCCCTGATAATCGGTGGCAACTACTGCATAGCCTTGGGCAAGCCAGGCATCAAGTGGCTTGGAAGCCAGCTCTTGATAGGCATGCACGGGTCCACCGACATAATCACCAGAGGGGGCACAGGTATCTGCCACTCCGGTGGTGCCATGTGCCCAGGCTAAAACGGGCCAGCCACCTCTAGGTGGTTTGCCTTGTGGCAATAAAACAAATCCGGAGACAACAATGGGTTCTGAATGTATACCACGGCTGCGATAGGTAATTAAAAATCGTTGGGCGGCATGGGGAAATAAATCAGTACTTTGTTCTTCGATAGCGAGTAGAGTTCCGGGGGTCTTTGCAGCAATATCACAATTATGATGATTGCATTTCTGGGAATCCTGATTCTTGCATTTCCGGGAAATAGCAGGAGAGGCGAGCAAATAAGCAGAGCCTAAGCCCGCACAGCCCACTATAATTTTCAGGAGAGGACTTTTTGTTTTCATCACAGATACCATTTCAATTTTTATAATTTCATTTATAATGTAGCAGTCTTAGCCATGTTTCTAAATTAACTATTAACAAACTTTGTAAACTAAAATTACTAAAATTACTAAAATTATTAAGCTAAATTAAATAAATGATGCAATAATCGCTCTAATTTTAGTTTAAGTTATAATTTAATTAATAATTCATATATATTTAGTTCTCAGTGTGGTTCTAATCTTTTAGTAGCATTCATCTCATGTCTAAGCTGACTGATACGCTCATAAATCACCTTTCGCATCCGGTTTACTCCTCCCAGAGGTTTGTGTTCCGGTACTGTATGCCATGGCGTAAAGAAGAGGTTTTCACAAAATTCGTTTTGTTCAGGTGTATCAAAATCCTGTTGAGGAATATGAATAGTCGCTAGCTTGTAAAAAGGTGCCTGGTTTTCTGGCCATTCGGTCATGGAATCTTCGACCGACATGCTGTTTGATGTTCGGGGTTGTACTAAAAACTCCATGCATGCCTTACTTTTTTGCAATTGGTTCCGTAGATTTTCTCTTAGAAAATTATTGTGGGGATTATAGGGTATAGGATCTGTTCCTCTTGAACATGCTTGGGCTGAATACTTTACAGCTTGACGACCACTGCCTGTTCCTAATTGATAGGGCACCATGGACCAATATCGGGTTTGCAGAGGATTAGATATTGTATTTCTCGTATTTAAGGCAATCCAGGTTCCTTTAGCCCCTAATGCAAAAGGGGTATGCAATTTTTTGAGAAAGCTTTCACTATTTATATCCTGCATAAATGCCCATATAACGAGCTGGATCATTCACAAAAAAAACCGGATGATTAATCATGATAAAATCTTGAGTAGACATTTCATCATGATTTAAAAGTTTTTCTCCCGGTACTGCCAAAAGCTTTATTGCCATGCCACGGGCATCTTTTTTAATATCTGCTTGTTGAGCATTACTAGATCCATTAGAAAAACGTATCCAGGCTTGATAGGTTTTTCCGGGAAGAAAAATACCTTGTGCCAACTCTTTGGGAAGTGCTTCAGCTATCTTGAACTCTGCGCGTACACAACCGTGTGCCTTAGGGTGTGCATCACGTAGCGCGATACCGGTCGAATACTCTTTCCGAATAGATTTCTCAATAATGTCTGCGATCTTTTTAGCTGTGATTTCTTCATCAGGATAAAGGCTTTCATTTAAACCACGATCTATATTGGGATATGTGATAGCTTTGGGAGATTCAGGGGTTATAGGCGAGGTATCAGCATATATAGTGTTAAAGATATTGATGGTCATCAGCGGGAGGTAAAGTAGGCCCAAGCCTACAGCTCTTATAAAGTCAGGCATTGAGTATCTCCTTGATATACCGCTAAAGTTAGTTTTAACTTATGATCTGAAATTCTTTGAAGGCCCTTTAGACCAATAATAATGATCATATTTGTTTGATTATCATTCTTTATTAGATACTCTATTTCAAAGTAGGTTTTTACTTTTAATTCAACTTAATAATAAAAATAGGGATCCTGACTGTTTTTTGCCACTTTATTGCAGTTCTTGCACTTGATACTTTCAATAGAGTAGCGCCCATGAGTTTGCTTGCCTTCTGCAGCAGCAATAATAGAAAATTGCTGAGTATCATTAAAGCTATAGTCATCCTGTGCTTCACAAACAGAACACTTGATAATTTTTCTATCGCAGTAGATGTATGCTTCGTTCATTATGTATCTCCTGATTCTTAGTTTTATATTTTCACTGTTTATCATCATCCAATATTATGTAGTATTCACCTAGAACTATATGCTGAATAGCTTGTTTTTATTAAACTTTTTGTGTACATATTGATAGATTATTGAGATGAAAATACAATTAAGGTGATGTATTTTGTGATATAAATTTATGAAATTTATAGATTATTTAATTTTTCGAAAAGCGTTTGTAATCCGGTGTAGGCACAGTGGATTCTGCTCTTTAGCAGTTATCTCCTGAGTATCGCTTCTGAGTTGTGGAAGTGTGAAAAGGGCTATGCCTGTATTGCTGTGCATGGCATTAAATGCATGTACAGCCCCTCACTTGCAATCAAGGGGCTGACAATTCTTTAAAGGCTAATTTTTAAAGTTTTACTTGATTATTATTTATTACAGGTACTCATAAATTTCCCTTGTTCAACCGAGCTGATAAAATTTCCTACCATGGATGCACTCTGTCTTAAGGAACCATGGTGATCGGCACCTTTAACAGGTTGGAATGCGATAGGTTTTTGCAATTTGCAGATCTGCTGATAGTAAGCATAAGTACCACGAGGATCTACAATCTGATCTTTATCACCTTGAACAATTATTACGGGAACAGTAGGTATCATATTTTCAATCGACTGTTTTGCGGAATAGTTAAGTAATGGAGTAAGATTTGCATTTGATTTGAATACTGTTTTGGGAGCTTCTTTTACTGTAGCTTGCAATTCTGATAAGCAACGATCCCGTGCATTAGTCGTAATCTGTCCCATTTCTGGACTGAGTAGATTCATGACGTTCAGGCTTGGATCTGCCGCATCGGCACCCAGAAGAACAATAGGAAGAAATGCAATCACACTTTTTGGAATTTGCGAATGAGTTGAAACGTATTTGGCAATCCCTTGATATTGATAACCACCTGGTGCAACAGCCATTGCTCCGAGCAGCTTGAGTTCAGGAGCATCTTTTTGCCCGTGAGCAGCTACCATCAGGGTGGCAGCACCTCCTTGACTATGTCCCATGACAAACCAGTTTTTACTGAACTGGTAAGGCTTTAATAGATGGATTGCCCTGACAGAATCCACGACAGTATGTAACTGGCTCTGTGCATTCATATAAGGATGTCTTCCTGGTGTACCTAAACCCTGATAGTCCGTTGCAACCACTGCGAAACCACGAGCGAGCCAGGCATCAAGCGGTTGGGCGGCGATTTGCTGATAGGCATGCACAGGCCCTCCTACATAATCTTCAGAGGGTGCACAAGTGTCAGCCACACCAGTTGTACCATGAGCCCAAGCAACAACAGGCCATCCACCTTTTGGGGGATTACCTTTAGGGAGCAGGATGAATCCGGAAGTTACGATAGGCTCTGAATGTATGCCACGACTACGATAATTAATTAAAAATCGTTTTGAAGCATGAGGAAATAAATCGGTGCTTTGTTCCTGAATGGATAACAAAGTACCTGGTGTTTTTGATACCACATCTGTTAAAGGACTTTTATCTTTTTGGGATTGTGTAGGAGAAGCTGCAACATGGCTAGCAAAGCCTAGACATATACAACTAATCATAACTTTAAGAGGAATAGGATTTTGAATTTTCATTGCCGATACCACTTTAATTTTTATAATTTCATTTTTAATGTAACAGTCTTAGCCATGTTTCTAAATTAATTATGAGTAAACTTTGTAAACTAAAATTAGTAAGCTGATCTCAACAATTGATGCCCTGAGTACTATGGTTTTAAGTAGGTGATATTTGAAAAAATCACAGGAATAACTGCACTCAGTCTTTGTGGTTAAGAGACGTACCATCTGACATCTCCATAAATTTAAAACCCAGATTTTTCCTGATATTTATAAGGTGAGCTTTATATTAAGTGGGCGGTCTATGACTCACTTTAATTGTGAACTGATGTCTCATGAAAATATTGAAAATTGTCTATTTTTTAAAAGGCATATGAAATATTTCACAGCGAATCATCGTGATGACCACGATCCTTGCTTATTAATGGCAACGACAATTCCAAAGTTTATTGATTTACTATCAAAACAACCTGATAAATTTTATGCTTTAAATTTTAGACATCTATAAATACTATTTATTACCAATAAAAGAAGCTATAAGTAAATTAATTGGTATGAAGATGAACCGTGATCAGAGTCAATAATAACTTTTTTATATTGGTCTGGCTTTGTTGCACAAAGATTTAAAAGACAACACTCTGCTCATTTGAACAGAATTCAAGTGACAACTTGGGTATGAG
>NZ_JAYWYX010000048.1:0-7618 GCF_048147925.1 Acinetobacter sp. 226
GTCTTAGGATCAAACCAGATTGAAATATTTCCTCGCTTGATTAAAGCTTGGTTATACGAGGACCAATTGGTTGTACGATAGATTTTAGGTGTAGGCTTCTTCATCTGGAAATTATATTACTGAAGAAGCCTTCAAGAATAGCTTTGTGCAACAAAGCCGTTTGAAAGCAAACTCTTTAAAGACTTGCCTTGTTATAAAAACCTGATTACCCTCATCAATCAGCACCAACTTGCTATTCATGCTTTGCTTTATGCGTTGAGCCAAAAAGATGAAAGTTCATATTTATGGATTGATTCAACACCTTTACCTGTTTGTAAAAATAAAAGAATCCCTAAAGGTCATCATGCTTTAGATGAGATTGCTTCTCGTGGTAAAAGTACGATGGGCTGGTTTTATGGTTGCAAATTACACTTGCTGATGAATCAAGAGGGTGAAATTGTAAATTCAGATTTATCAAACGGACATATTGCTGATCTTAAAAAAGTTGAGGATTTAGTGAATGGCTTATCAGCAACGGTCTATGGTGATAGAGGCTACATTAGCCAACCATTGAAAGAAACACTTAAAGAGCAAGGCATTGATTTAATTACTTATCCAAGAAAAAATATGAGAGTGACCTTATTGCCATTTTCTGATGAATTTCATCTACGACAACGTAAAAGAATTGAAACATTGATAGGATTATTGAAAGAAAAATATCACTTAGTTACGAGTAAACATCGTTCGATTGCTGGTTTTTTAGCAGGCGTATTTTCTTCACTATGTGCGTATCAACTTTGCCAAAAGAATAAGCCTAAAATTCATGTGATTAAATCTTTGGCTTATCCGTAACTGGGGTTAATATAAGGAAAATAAGGTGAATATCATTCAAGCCTGCTTATTCATCTGGAAATAATATTACTGAATAAGTTTTGATGGACTGGTTTGTGTAACCGAACCATTATAATATGCCTTTATGTCTGTATTTGATAAGGAATAAAGCAAATGCAAAAAAAATGGCTCATTATTGCTGTAATTGTGTGTGTACTTATCGGGGGGGCTGTATGGGTCAATATGCAAAGTTTGAAAAAATTACCTTCGGGTTTTGAGGGGAGTAATGGGCGATTGGAACTACAGCGACTTGATGTCGCCTCTTTGTATCCAGGCCGGGTGATTGATATTAAGGTACAAGAAGGTGATCTGGTTAAAAAAGATGAAGTATTAGTAGTTTTGTCAGCTGAGCAAAGTCACAGTTTGGTTGAAGGTGCACAAGCCAGTAAACAGCGTGCAGAAGAAGCAGTACATCAGGCCGAAGCTGAGATTGCAGCAAGACAACAGCAGTTAAAGGTTGCACAACTCGAGCTGGATAATGCGCTACAGCTGAAAAAGGAGGATTTGATTTCTGTGGTAGAAGTGCAACGCCGTCAAGCAGCACGGGATGGCGAGGCAGCTGCGGTTAAAGCAACCCAGGCAGCACGGGAGTCAGCAATTGCTGCGGTTAATCAGGCTCAGGCACAAATGAATATCGCATCTTCGGCCAATAAGGATATGTTCATCCGCGCACCACAGACTGGTCGGGTAGAGTATCGTATTGCGGAACTGGGCAATGTTGTTGGGCCTGGCAGTAAAGTCATCACTTTACTTGATCCTAGTGATGTGACTTTATCAATTTTTCTTCCTACAGATACCGTTGGAAAATTAAAGCTGGGTGATGATGCCATAGTTGTGCTTGACGGGATTGATGCAGTTTGGCCTGCAAAAATTACATTTATTGCCAGCAATACACAATTTACCCCTAAATATGTGGAAACAGCCAATGAACGCGAAAAACTTATGTATAAGGTAAAATTGCGTATTCCCCAACAAATTAGCTTGCAGTATCAAGGGGTGTTAAAAGGTGGCTTAACTGGTAATGGTTATGTCCGTACCAATCCACAAGAGGCATGGCCAGTACAATGGCAGGCCAAATTACCGCAATTACAGCAAAACGCCAGAACACAATAAAATTGAATAGGCAGTTCGCCATGACGGATGTAAAACAGCAAGAAAACACTGTAACTGCTGTATCGTTACAGGGCGTTTCTCATACTTATGGGCAGGTTCGAGCATTAAATAATATTCATCTGTCGATTCCCAAATCTGTTACAGTCGGGTTGATTGGACCTGATGGTGTTGGAAAATCAACATTATTATCCCTTATTGCCGGGGTGAAGGTGATCCAAAGCGGGCAGGTTTTGATTTTTGATCAGGATATTTCACAAAAAAAAATCCAGAAACATTTGTCACAGCGTATCGCTTTTATGCCCCAAGGTTTGGGGCACAATTTATATCCCACATTGTCTGTCTATGAAAATGTAGATTTTCATGCGAGCCTTTTTGGTTTGGATACCCGTGCCCGAAAACAGCGAATCCAGCGATTATTACAGGCAACAGGATTAGATCCTTTTGTGAATCGTCCGGCTGGTAAATTATCTGGCGGCATGAAACAAAAGCTGAGTTTATGCTGTGCTTTAGTCCATAATCCGCAATTATTAATTCTAGATGAGCCGACGACAGGTGTTGATCCTTTATCAAGACGGCAATTCTGGAATCTGGTTGATGATTTACGCGCTGAAAATACGGAAATGACGGTGATTGTTTCAACCGCTTACATTGACGAAGCGCAACGCTTTGAATATTTATTGGCGATGGATGATGGACAGTTAATTGCCAATGCAACAACGCAGGAAGTGTTACAGCAGACCCAGAGTCAAACACTCGAAGAAGCTTATGTGAAGCTGCTGCCAGAAAATAAACGTGGAACGGGCGTGTTACACGTGACGCCATTTGTTGCAGATCCAGATTCTCCTCCGGCAATTGAAGCACATGATTTGACCAAGCAATTTGGTGATTTTATTGCAGTAGATCATGTTAACGTTACGATTGCACGCGGTGAAATTTTTGGTTTTTTAGGCTCAAATGGATGTGGCAAATCCACCACCATGAAAATGCTAACAGGCTTGCTGGATATCAGTTCAGGCACGGCAAAACTGCTAGGAAAAGAAATTAATGCAGGAGACATGGCAACCCGAATGAAAGTGGGTTATATGTCACAGGCATTTTCATTATATGAAGAATTAACGGTACGTCAGAATCTGGAACTACATGCAAAATTGTACAGGCTCACAGGGAATGATGCTAAAAATGCAGTGCAAAGTGCATTGCAGCAGTTTGATCTGCAAAAAGAAGCAGATACTCAGCCCGCCGCTTTGCCTTTAGGTATTCGGCAACGCTTACAGTTAGCCGCAGCATGTTTACATCATCCGGAAGTATTGATTCTGGATGAGCCTACTTCTGGCGTCGATCCAGCTGCACGAGATATGTTCTGGCAGCATCTCATAAAATTATCGCGACAGGATCGTATTACGATATTTGTTTCGACGCATTTTATGAATGAAGCTGAACGTTGTGACCGTATTTCATTTATGCACCGTGGACGGGTTCTGGCAGTAGGGACACCGCAGGCATTGTGTCAGGCGCAACACACAGATGAACTCGAGCAGGCATTTATTATTTATCTGGAGCAAGCATCAGGTGAAGCTGAACACCCTGTTCAGCATCACACCGATCAAGAGCAAGAGAGTTTAAGAAGTGAAGCCCGCCAGAACCAGACACTTTTTTATAGATTAATGGTCTGGTTTGCCATGGTCTGGACATTTGCTGTCAGGGAAGGCAAAGAGTTATGGCGTGATCCGATTCGAATGTTTTTTGCGATTCTTGGCCCGATCATTCTCATGATGACAGCATCCTATAGCGTTTCTTTTGATGTTAAAAATGTCAAACTCGCAATTCTGGATCGTGATCAAAGTGTGGAAAGTCGGGCCTTAACGGAATATTTTACGGCTTCGCGATATTTTACGCTGGAAAAATATATTGGTTCCGAGGCTGAAATTGATCCTGTGTTAAGAACATCTACAGCCAGGTTGGTGATTGATATTCCACCTGATTTTGGTCGAGATCTGATGCGTGGAAATAAACCGGAAGTCGGCTTCTATGTAGATGGTTCCATGCCATTTACTGCGGAAAATATTAAGGGTTTTATTCTTGGCATGATGAGTAATTACGGGACAGATAAAATAACGGCCATGGGGCTGCCGATAGAGGTCAAATCTGCGGTCTCGATACAGCCAAGATTTGTCTATAATCAGGATTTCAAAAGTATTTATGCTTTTACACCTGGAATGATCATGATGGCGATGATGTTGATTCCCGCCATGATGACCGCCCTCGGTGTGGTGCGAGAGCGGGAAATCGGCTCAATTACCAACTTGTATACGTCTCCGGCATCAGTCCGACAGTTTTTAATTGGTAAACAGTTACCTTATATCGCTTTGGCGATGTGCAGTTATTTCAGTCTGGTCTGGCTTGCCGTTGTGGTGCTGGATGTCCCTGTTTCAGGAAGTTTCTGGGCCATGACATTAGGGGCACTCTTACTGGTTTGTGCCGCGACAGCTTTTGGTTTATTGATTTCGAGTCTGGTCAAAACGCAGGTTGCGGCGATTTTTGCATCGGCGATTTTTACCTTAATTCCCGCATTGAATTTTTCAGGGTTACTTTATCCATTATCTACATTAACGGGCGTAAATTATTGGATCGGTTGGGGATTTCCAACTGCATGGTATCAATTGATCAGTCTGGGGAGTTTTACCAAGGGTTTGGGTTTTCAGGATTTTGTCCAATATTATGTAATGTTGACGCTATTTTGCATCCTATATGTATTGCTGGCAGGTTTGTTCTTAAAGAAACAGGAGCAATAGCATGTGGCAATGGATGAAAAATGTCTGGTTTTTAAGCCGGAAAGAACTGCGCAGTTTGCTAGGTGATTATACGTTAATGGTCTTGATTGTGGTGGTCCTTTCGGTGGCTGTTTATACGGTTTCTACAGGAATTACCACGGAAGTCCGTCATTCATCAATTGCCATTCTCGATGCCGACCATTCGCAGTTATCGTATCAAATACGGGATGCCTTACAGCAGCCGTATTTTAAAACGCCAGTACTGGAACAACGGGAAAATATCGACCAGCAGATGAATCAGGGCGGATATGTTTTTGTGATTGACATTCCTGCCAATTTTGAAAAAGATGTGGTCGCAGGTCGTGCCCCTGAAATTCAGGTTTTGGCGGATGCAACCTCAGTTACACAGGCCGGTATTGGTCTAGTCTATCTTCAACAAATCATTTCACAGCAAGTCAGTCAATTTTTAAAACAGCCTTCTTCAGAAAGTTTACTCCCGGTGAAGCCTGTCCTGCATGTCATGTATAACCCGAATGGCGAATCACATTGGTATCTCAGTGTTGTGCAGATTATTGCCAATATTACCCTGCTAGCCATGGTGCTGGTTGGTGCGGCAATTATCCGCGAGCGTGAACATGGAACCATTGAGCATTTATTGGTGATGCCAGTTTCTGCCAGTGAAATTGCTATGGCCAAAATTCTGACCAATGGATTGGTGATTACCGTAGCTGCTTTACTGTCCTTATGGCTTGTCGTAAATCACTGGTTGCAGGTACCCATTAATGGTTCTGTGACTTTATTTACCTTGGGAACAGTGATTTATTTGTTTTCGGTATCGGCACTGGGAATCTGGTTGGCAACGCTTGCTCCCACAATGCCACAATTTGGCTTGCTATGTTTGCCGGTATATGTGGTCACACGGTTATTGTCCGGTTCGGAGTCGCCACTGGAAAGTATGCCTGAAGTCATGCAATGGTTGACGCAGATTTCACCCGTCACACAATATGTTCAGTTCGGACAGTTTGTTTTATTCCGGAATGCCGGTATTGATAGTGTGTGGGATAAATTACTGATTATGACGCTGATGGGGATTGTATTTCTGGCATTGGCACTTGGGCGTTTTCGTCATATGTTGGCACGGCAAGGTTAAACCAGGGGGATAAAAATGAATAAATGGCTGTATGTGAGTTTGTTAACGGGGTTAATTTTAAGTGGCTGTGCCAAAAATCAAGTCCAAGTAGAGTCCCAGGTTATGCTGCCTTTACAATTTGATCAGACCGATATGGCAAAAGGATCGGCAGAAATTGCACAATGGTGGCAAAACTGGAATGATCCTGTGCTAAACCGATTGATTGAACAGGGACTGACAACCAATCACGAGTTAAAGGTAGCACTGGAAAATTTACAGGCTGCACGTTCTACCACACAATTAGCAGAAGCCGACCTCAAGCCCGCCTTAGGGGCCAATGCAGGGGTTAGTGCTCATCAATTCCAGCTAGACAATCCGTTAAATTCAGATGTGAAAAATGTTTTATCTCAACTCGGGTCATCACTGGGCGATGATAATTTCAATTTTAATGGACATGCGCAGCACATGGGCTTTATTGCGAGCTGGGAACTCGATATTTTTGGACAGAAAAAAAGTGATGTAGATGCTGCCCGATATGCCAGTCTGGCGACCATGCAGCAATGGTATGGCGCTCAAATGCTGGTTGCTAGTGATATTGCCCAGAATTACTTTACCGTTCGCAGTTTACAGCAACGCATCAAAATTGGTGATCATACGGTTGCGACGTTACAGCAGTTAAAACGGTATGCTCAGGGGAGATTTAGAGCTGGCCAGATTACCGATTATGATGTTAAAGATGTAGATGCCAAACTTACAGCAGTACAAGCACAATTAGCCACTCTACAGGCACAGGCCGATGCGTATCAGCGTAATATCGCGGTATTGACCGGCCAAGTGCCACAAGGATTTAAACTCGCAGCAAGCCCACAAAATATCTTGCAGCATATTCCAGCCCCCCCGCAAGGACAGCGGCCGTTGCAAATCCTGAATCGTCGTCCAGATATACAGGCCAAACAGGCGGTGGTACAAGCATATAGTGCCAAACGGGCCAGTGCACAGGCAGATTTATTACCGCGTTTTAATATGCAGTTTTTTTGGCAAACCGGGCAATTGAGTCTGGATAGCGATTTACCAGATTTAAAAGGTTATGGTGGTTTGGTGAGTGCAGGGATGACTTTGCCAATTTTTACAGCCGGACGTATTCATCATAATATTGAAATAAGTGATCATCGTTTGCAGGCTGCTCTGGCCGATTATGATCATGCTGTATTAAAAGCACTTGCTGAAGTAGACAGTAGTTATCAGCTTCAATTTGCGTTAAGTCGTCAAAATCTTTTATTGGCACAGGCACTGCATAAAGCCAATCAACAAGCCAAAGATGCCAGTACATTGTATCGTTATGGCCAAATGACGCTGGATCGTGCACTTAGTGCACGTTTAACCGCAAATGAGCTTGCAGATAAACAGGTTCAGGGAAAGCTGGCGCAGGCACAAAATCTACTGGATCTGTATAAAACACTTGGCGGGGGGTGGCAATCCACCCAGTCTGACTGAATAAAGTGCTTTAATTGCTCTATTCATCTTCTACCCAGGTAGAAATTTAAATTTTGATGGTTTGGAAAAATTCAGCTTTTGAATATTTGTGTAATAAAGCCCTTGTTTTTACAAGGGCTTTATTTATCCAATGGTTTGAGCAGTCAGGTTGTAGCACTGCTACGGGCACTGTTGCAAATAGGCTGACATGATAAGCTAAATATCTTATTTATTTCGAGATACAGCAGATGAATCCCTTCCA
>NZ_JAYWYX010000049.1:0-7366 GCF_048147925.1 Acinetobacter sp. 226
ATCCATGCACGTGTAGCAATCCTTAACAGATTTACGGAATTAGGTCGACCACTTACCCAAGTTACGCCTTAAATTTGGCTCAATTAGGGGCGCTTTGCATTTCAAATCTTTGTGCAACAAAGCCGGTGAAAACTATGAATTCATTAGTATCATTATTAAAAAGTGATTCCACACAGACACAGAACCTCTGTCCCATTCACTTAGAACCCATGTTGTCATTGGCAAACCATCTTGTGTGTAATATATGTGCCAAAGAACATTTTGAAAAATCTCAAAAAGCGCATCATGCCGAAGTTCAACAAAACTTAATGCAAAAACGTATAAAAAATTCAGGTTTGCCAGAACGACATTTACAATGTGGTTTTAAGAATTATGTTTGTGATCACTTAGCTCAAGTAGAAGCACTTGAAAAGTGTCAAAATTTTGCTCATCAAATAATGAATGGCAAAACACCAAATCTGATCATGTATGGTTATTGTGGAACAGGTAAAACACATCTAAGTGCCTCCATTCTTCGTAATATTTTACATAAGAGCGTTTTATCTGCCCGCTATTATACTAGCGCACAAATTGCTCAAAAATTAATGGACACATGGTCAGATACTACAAAATCTGAAGATGAAGTAATTCAGCAATTAACATCTTTTGAATTATTAGTAATTGATGAGTATGGTCTGCATGACCGTCATGAAAAGCGTCAGGAAATGATTCATAAAGTCTTATATAGTCGTTATGATCGATTAAAGTCCAGTCTAATTATTTCAAATTTTGATCTAAAAACTTTGCAAAAGGATTTAGGAGTACGCCTTTGGTCGAGATTGCATGAAAATGAATTATTTCTAGTTCCATGTTATTGGAATGATCAGCGTTTAGCTTGATAGTATGCCTCAGTTAGTCTGGGGCTTTTAATATTGGCGGATCCAAGCAGCAAGTGCAACGGAATAAAAACCAGCCATTACTTCGCTAGGTGTTCGCCATCCCAAGTTTTTTATTGCAATTGATAAAAAGAGTATTTCATTTAACGACTTGTTCAAGCCCAACTGAATACCTAGATTTAATCTAACAAAACTAAACTCTAGGAGGTCTCATGGAAAAACGTGAATTAGGTCATACAGGTATTCAACTACCACCTATAGTTTTTGGTGGCAATGTATTTGGCTGGAGTGTAAGTGAAAAAGATTCTTTCTACCTGTTAGATGCCTTAGTTGATCAAGGGTTCAATGCAATTGATACAGCAGATATTTACTCCTACTGGGGATCTGGAAACAAAGGGGGTGAGTCTGAAACCATTATTGGCAATTGGTTACGTAAACAAAAATCTCGGGAAAATATTGTTATTCATACCAAAGGTGGTGCGCCAGATGCACCAGGAGAATTTTCAGATGCCAATCTTAGTGGAAAATATCTCATTAAAGCAGTAGAAGCATCTCTAAAACGTTTAGGTACAGATTATATTGATCTTTACTATACCCACTATGATGATAATCAGACTCCACCAGAGGAAACGCTGGGAACACTTAAAACCTTAATTGAACAGGGAAAAATCAGAGCAATTGGTGCATCTAATATTTCCCCTAGGCGTTTGGAACTATTTTTAGAATGCTCGAGAGAAAATAATTTACCCTCATATGCTTGTTTACAAACACTTTATAATTTATATGATCGTCAAGAATATGAAGCAAATTATCAGAGACTTTGTATAGATCATGGAATTGGAGTTCTCAGTTATTTTTCTCTTGCTCATGGTTTTCTCAGTGGTAAATACCGTTCTATGGATGATCTCAACAAGAGTTCATCAAGAGGTTCTAGTGTGGTTAATTATCTAAATCCACATGGCCTAGCTCTACTAGATAGATTAGAACAAGTCGCTCAACAATATAAAATGAAGCCCTCACAAGTTGCAATTGCTTGGTTACTTGCTCAGGACGGTATTAGTGCTCCAGTTGTAAGTGCTACTAATCTAGAGCAATTACAAGAAGTTATCAATGCAACACAAATCAAATTAAATCGAGAAGACATATCATTCCTGTCTGCCACAGAGGTATGATTGTATAGACTGTGCTTTAAATTAATATTTCGATTTAAGATCTTACTAGGTCATCAATTTTTTTGAAAAATTGATGACCTTTTTCCTTTTTTAAAGAACTTTTAAAACCCAATATTTCAAAAATGAAAAAGTGTTTTTAGAAATAAGCTATTTTTTTTCAAAAATAGCTTATATACCCTAATAACTATCAAATAAGACAACTTTCCTAAGCTGTCACTATTTTCTAACAGGAAGTCAGAAATGTTAAGAGTTGCAATTCTAGGTGCAGGACGTATCGCACAAATACATTCTAAAAGTGCTTTTCTTAATTCACAATGTGAACTCAAGCTGATTGCTGATCCTTGGAAAGAAGGCGTAGACAAACTTGCCAATGAACTTCAATGCGAAGCTTGTTATGACTATTATGAAGCTATTGATCGCAATGATGTTGATGCCATTGTAATTGCAACAGCCACTGATCTGCACATTGATTTAATGTTACATGCAGTAAAATGTAAGAAGCCAGTTTTATGTGAAAAACCAATAGATTTGGATTTTCAACGCTCAATTGATGCAGTACAAGAAATCCAGAGTCTGAATGGCCAGGTTATGTTAGCATTCAATCGTCGTTTTGATGAAGATACTATTGCCATAAAAGAGGCAATTCTCAATAACGATATTGGAGATATTCGCCAAGTTATTATCACCAGCCGTGATCCTGGCATGCAGCCTGTTGAATATATGAAGACTTCTGGCGGTATCTTTAAAGATATGACCATCCATGATTTTGATACAGCACGTCATATTCTTGGTGAAGAACCTGTAGAGATTTTTGCTACTGCAAGCCGTTTAGTCGATGAGGAACTTGCTACAATCAATGATTATGATACTTGTAGTATTACCTTAAAAACTAAATCTGGTAAACAATGTATCATTAATAATTGCCGTGAAGCTGTTTATGGATATGATCAACGTATTGAGGTACTTGGCTCTAAAGGTTTATTAAAAACCCAAAACCATCGCCCATCTACTCTAAAAAAATATACTCAAGATTTCACAAGTGCACAAAAGCCATTATTAAATTTCTTTTTGGAACGCTATACAAGCTCATATCGTAAAGAGTTTGATGTCTTTGTCTCTTGTTTAGTCAATAACCAAGATTTCCCAACCAACTTATTTGATGGTTTACAAGCCCTCTACTTAGCAGTATGTGCAATGGCATCTGTAGAAGGCAATAAAGCAATTTCAGTTAACCCTGAAGGCCCTCAATTATCTACTACAGATAATATCGGATTATTTTTACTTTAAATATCTAATCCCCCTCATTCCTGTAAATAAGCTATGAAGCATGTTTAAACATGCTTCATGAATGACTATAACTATTTAAAAGGAAACCGCAATGGATGCGAGTTTAAATAATAGTGTGGATAATATATCCGCTAAAAAGAGAATGGTTTCATTTAAAACAGCTATGATTTTTATCATTGCTTGTAACTTTATTTGGGCTTTTTCTCATACCTTGTTAGATGTCCTGAATAAACACTTTCAGGATAAGTTTAGTATTTCTCATGGTGAATCCGCTTTCATCCAAACTGCTTACTTGAGTGCCTATTTTCTCTCAGCCATTCCTGTAGGCTACTTGATGAAAAAATGTGGTTATAGAAACTCTATTATTGTTGGTTTAACATTATTCGCAGTTGGCTGCATGGGCTTTGTTCCCGCTACTCAAATAGGAACTTTTTCTGCATTTTTAACTGCGATATTTATATTAGCCACAGGTTTAGCTTGTTTAGAAATTGTATGCCTTTTATACGCATCTAAGTTAGGTGATCCATCAGGAGCAGCTCGACGCTTAACCCTCACTCAAGCATTTGGTGGTCTAGGTGGCATGTGTGGTCCAATCGTTGGTGGTGCGGTATTTTTTATTCCAGTTGTGAGTATTTCAGGTTTCACAGTCGAACCTGCAACCATGACCTATGCTGTCATTTCCCTGCTAATTTTCGCACTGGTTAGTTATATTCTTACCTTAAAATTCCCGGAACAGTTTAGCAATGAGTCATCAACTACAGCCAAGAGTGACAATGTTTTTGAACATTTACCATTTTCAAAAAACAAAAACTTGCATAAAGGCATGATTGGGAAATTCTGTTATACAGGTGCACATTTTGGAATTGGAGCATTCTTCATCAATTTTACTCTTGAACATTGGCATGGGATCACTCCTACCAAAGCAGCTTATTTCTTATCTATTGCTATGTTCTGCTACATGATGGGTCGCTTTGCTGGCATCGTAGTAATGAAGTATGTTGATCCACGTAAATTACAAATTTTTAATAGTCTTGTTTGTGCCGCTGGATGTGCATACGTTGCACTTGGTTATGATTATTCATCTGTCGTTGTACTCATTGGATTATTCTTCTTTAAATCAACCCTTTACCCAACCATCTTTGCAATGGGTGTTCGTGGAATGGGGCAAAAATCACAAATGGCAGCATCCTTGATGATTACCATGTTTGTAGGTGGCGCCATCTTACCTTTAGTCATGGGCTATATTTCAGATATGTCCAACATGGCAACTGCCTTTATAGTTCCTATGATCTGCTACCTCCTCATCTGTTATTGCGCAATCACTCAAGATTTAATGGGTTATGACCCTAAACAAACAATTTCTCACTAAGTTTTTATTAAGGAAAATACTATGAATAAACCCGACTTATTGGCAGCATACTGGACTTTGGCAGGTAATGTTTATCCAGGCGCACCAACAGAAATTAGCCCATACACGCTACAAGAACGTGTAGAAGCTGCCTCAAAAGCAGGCTGGAAAGGAATCGGCCTAGTTCTTAAAGATCTCCAAGCAACACTTGAAAAAAGTAGTCTTGCAGATATTCGCCAACTTTTTAAAGACAATGATATTAAATATTTTGAACTTGAAATTTTGTTAGATTGGTATCTGAGTGGTGAAGAGCGCAAGGTATCTGATTATGAACGCTCAAAAATGATTGAGTTGGGTGCTGAACTAGGAATGTGTAATCTTAAAGTAGGTGCCAAACCATTTGAAAATTCACCAAATACTTTAGAAAATATGTCAGCAGAATTTTCTAAGCTATGTAAAGAAGTTGCTCAAGTCAATGCCAATGTAGCATTAGAAATCATGCCTTTCTCACGATTAGCAACTTTAGAAGATGGATTAAAAGTTGTAGATACAGGTGATGCAAATGGAGGCTTATGTTTAGATATTTGGCACCTTGCCCGTGGAAATATTGATTTCCATAAAATTAGCATGATCCCAGCTCATCTTATTAAATCTGTTGAGTTAAATGATGCAGCCGAGAAGGTTCAAGGTGATCTATTTAATGACTCCACACACCATCGTAAATTATGTGGACAAGGATCGTTTGATATTCCAGTTTTCTTAAATGAAATCAAGAAAGCTGGTTTTAATCAACCTTATTATGGTGTTGAACTTATTTCGCAAGACCATCGTATTCTTACACTGGATCAAATGGCAAAAAATGCCTATGAAACGACTATTAATGCCTTTAACACTGTAAAAGCATAATTATATTTCTACCACTACCCAATAGATAGTTTTATCTATTGGTTTTTTTATTTTAATAACATATAAAATATGCTTATCTTTATTATTTCATTTTCAGAAAAACTGTTTTTAATTATTGCTCTTTTAAAATAAATATTCTGCTTTAAAATAAAAACCAGGAAATGAGAGAAAACCTTTCTGATCTAAAATTAATCTAAAATGGAGTTTTATAAATGAGTGCATCTCAACAAATTACATTTGATCTACCTGAAGCAGTCATTCTTACAGGAACATCGTCAGGTCTTGGTGAGGCAATGGCAATTGCATTAACTCAATCCAATGTAAAAGTCTTTGGTCTTGATATTGCTGGAAAAACAGCGGCTTTAGACGCATTAGATCATTATGAACATTTCCAAGGTGATATTACCAACCCAGAATCTTGGACTGCACTGACTGAAGCAGTTAAAGCGGGCAATTTTAAGCATGTTGGTCTAGTACCGTGTGCTGCAATTACAGATATTGACCGTATTCTTGATGTTACTCCTGATCGTATCAAAAAAGTATTTGATGTGAATATTTTAGGAACAATTCAGGCACTTCAAGCAGCATTACCATTAATGCTACCAAATAAACAAGGTAGTATCGTTTTAATTGGCAGTATCTGTGCGACATTTGGTGAGCAAGGTTTGCCAATTTATTCAGCATCAAAAGCGGCTGTTCGGGAATTGGCTCGTACTACTTCTCTTGATTATGCTCGTGATGGCATTAAAGTGAATATTGTTAGCCCAGGTCCAATGATGGCAGGCTTGTTCAAGCGTCATGTTGAATCTGTAAATGACCCAAGCTTCCATCCTAAACGTGCCAACCGCCAACCATACGGTCAAATTCTAGAAGTAGATGATGTGGCTAAAACAATTCTATTCTTATTATCTTCAGGTTCTAGTGCATTATTAGGTGCTGACCTTATGGCAGATGCAGGTTTAACTACTGGTTTTGATTTCTACAGCTAATCATTACCTTAAATAAAAAAGATCTAGGAGGTTTTTCCTAGGTCTTTTTTATTGTTTAAACCATCGCCCACCAAACATAAATAAAATCAAGCCTACACACATAATTGTCATACCAACAAATTTCCACCAATAAATAGGACGGACTGGCATTTGGATCAAGCCTAAACCATCAATCACCATACCTGCTACTAATTGTCCAATGATAAAAAGAAACATTGTATTTGCTACACCCAATTGAGGGGCAAGGAAAATTGAGGTAAACACAATACCAGCTCCCAGCATTCCTCCTATCCAACGCCACCAAGGTTGTAAAGCTATATTATTGTGTACACTATGCCAATCGGCCTGTGACAATGCGAAAATAAGCAAACATAGCCCACCAATCATAAAAGAGATTAAGGTAGCGACAATTGGTTGGTTTCCCATACCAGCACTTAATCTACTATTAATTGCAGCTTGTATCGAAAGCCCTGCACCACCAAGTAATGCCATAAAAATATAAATCAACTTCATCACATCGCCCTAAGAACTCTCTAAATAATATAAAAAAAGGAAATATTGATTTCCTTTTTAATCCTCTAAACAAAAAACCTCTACTAGAAGTTTTTTAAATATTTATAAAATTCGTTTTAAAATACGAGTTTCATTATATAGAATCAGATCCCCGATCTCTTTAAAACATGCAATAAAATGTACTGTTTTCAAGTGATCTTGGCTTTGTTGCACAAAGATTTAAAAGACAACACTCTGCTCATTTGAACAGAATTCAAGTGACAACTTGGGTATGAG
>NZ_JAYWYX010000050.1:0-7212 GCF_048147925.1 Acinetobacter sp. 226
CTCCAGAGGAGTAAATGTTTATTTGATACAGCCATGATAGGATAATCGATTGAATAGGTAAAACAGGTTGTTTTTATTTTATTGATCGGATTTTATGATTAAAAATTTAATTATTATTCTATTAATAATTTTATACATTATGACCGAATCAAATTATAGAGAGATAAATTTAAAGATTAAAAAAATGCTCCCTTTCAGAAGCATTTTTTTAGTTTAGAAAATTCGTTGTTCGATCCGCAATGAACGTCCTTTAATCGAATGAGCCAGTAAAAATAGAATAAGACTGAGCAATGCAGACAAGATAGCAATACCAATGATCACGATATTCACGATCTTAGTAACCTCGTCAGCTTGCTGTGCTTGACGCTCTACACTTTGCGCCACAGGAGTCAAACTTTTGCCATAGACCTGTTGCTGCATGGTCCAGATCTGTTCAGGTTTGAACCCATATTGCTCAAACTTGGCATCTTTTTTCTCGGCCTCAACCACTTGGGCCACATAAGGCCGTGCTGCAGATAAATCGACGGGCTTATGTAACAGTGCCGTTTGTGCCAGTAAATAAGACTTCACGGGGGCAGCAATCTCTGAATCGGCCAGATAACGGGCAATTTCACTGTCATTGATATTACTATCGTAATACACCACTTGCTGATAAGCATCATCCTGATCATTGCGCAGATCATGCTGCCAGTAAGTTAATCCTGACCAGATCAGAATAAATGCAATCAGCCATGCGACAAATTTCAGCACGAAAGACTGAAAACGCACATAAAAGAAACGTAGCTTTTTCATTAGGCTAATTACAATAAATGCGCCAATGAAAGAAGAAAAAATTTTAATAATTAGCCAGCCAATCCAGCTTAACAAACTAAAAAAATAATCTGGACTGTCACCAATGCTAGCCAGCGCAGCGTCGACACTAACTGGTAAGTGCAATTGCTGAACTTCAGTGCTCAGACCAAAAAAGCCATAGACCAGCTCCTGCTGGAAAAACAGGCTGATCAATGAGGCTATAAATACGGTAGATGTGGTCAAACCCAATAACATCAAATTGCGTTGACGTCTTTTGAGTGCGATTACACCCTGCTTGATGTCCTGAGGTTTGACGGCATATTCATCTAAGGGCGGCAATCTCTACTCCTTCTTACAGATTTTAGCCCTACCTGATTTAGTTGGGCTTGGATCCACTGGTACTTGATTCAATTACCAAATGATTCAGATTATCCTGTAAAGCTTTTAAACGCACGGTCGCTTCTGTACGTTTTTGTACACCTTCTTTCTGGATCTGAATCACATCATTTACAGTTTTAATGAGGGTATTTTGCACATGTTCAAGCGTTTCGATATCAATCACCGAGCGCTGGTTAGCTTTAGCCGTATCGACCGAGTTCTGATGTAACAGGTCTGCATTACGGCGCAGCAGCTCATTGGTAGCATCATCAATGGTATTGGCCAGCTGGACACTGTTCTTTTGTTCGCTCAAGGAAATTGCCAGACTGATCTGGTTTTTCCATGCCGGCAAAGTAATATTCTTGATTGCATAGAACTTGTCGACCAGCATCAGGTTATTTGACTGGATAATCCGGATCATCGGCAAGGTCTGCATGGCAGACTGCTGCAAGACCTGTAAGTCACTGATACGCTTTTCCAGATTATTGGCCAGATGATTCAGATCATAAATTTTCTGTGTGGTGGTCTGGTCTTGTGGCAAGGCGGTTAAAGCGGCAATTTCCTGTTGTAGCTCCTGTTCACGTAAACGGCCTGCGGCAATATGAATGCCGAGCTGTTTGTACTCTTCCTGCACTCCATCGAACATTTTGTCCAGGGTATCGACTCTCGCTTTCAGTCCGGATTGTGAAGTTTCGATTTCTTTCACCAGCACATCTAGCTGCTCTTTGGTGGTATTAAAATGTGCATCAAAGTTATCTTTTGCACCTTTAAATTTGCTGATGATATTGCCAAAAAAACCTGAACTTTTCTTTTTATTAAGAATACTGCTGGTGTTCAGCTGCTGCGCCACCTGCACGACCTGATTCAGCTTTTGTCCTGTGGCATCCAGATCCCTATTTTGAACCAGATTCAGTAATTCATCGGTGTAGGTCGAGGTTTTGGTCGCAATATTTTTACCATATTCCGCCACGCTATTATGGCTCATGTTCTGTAATTCTTTACGTGCAGCCAGCACTTCCTGAAAGTCAGCAGGCTGCAGGCCCAGTTCTTTCAGATCCATTTGCTGGAATTTTTGTTCGACCAGTTCACTCGAGCTTTCAACAGGTAAATTTACTAAATCAGACTTGGTCATAGTTCACCTTATATTGTTATGATTTCGAGGGTTTCTCGAGGGATTTTTTTAACGTTTTAATCAGACGCTCACGACTATTATCAAGTTTTTCTAGATCACTTGTCGAGTGTTTCGTCTGGCTTTGTTTGACATGATATTGCCAAGCCGGAATCAATACCTGTTGAGCCTCCTTAAAGCGATCCAGCAAGCTAAAGGAAAGCTGCTGGGAAAGTTGCATTTGAGTTATGGCAATGTCATTACCACTCTGCAAGGTTCGCAGGGTATTGATTTTCTTGGAGAGACGTTCTGAAAAATTATCCAGAGGATGCTGATTCTTCACAAATTGCGGATATTCGGACAGAAACTCTTCTGCCGCGACAATATGCTTGGCCATCTGTTCGCGCAAACCTAAAATCTGCTGGAATCGGGATTGCGATTTCTGGATTTCAATCTGCAATTTGCGGCTTAAGTGATCAGCCTGATCCAGCAGACGATCCAGTCGCTGGTAATACTCAACCTGACTAGAGCCATAATCCAGATCAATGCCTAGCCATTTCTGAAGAGCATTGAATTTACGTTTTTTCAGATACTTTTTAGATTCTGCCAGTGCCTGAATCAATTGCTCAATGGTCTGACTCAGTTGCTGGGTCAAGTGCGGATCGACCCCATTCAGCAGAACCGACTGAGCCTGAATCAAGGCATCAGCATAATGGTTCAGCCCATATTGATTAGCCAGTACAGGTACAAGCTCATTCCGCTTGATCGCTAGAATTTCCTCACGATCAAACGTCATGTCAGTTAAGGCAGGCAGGGCTTCAAAGCGCGACATAGGGGAGACGATATCCTTTAAAAAGTGAACTAAAGAAATCTTGAACATCTTTGAATGTAGCAAAAAAACAGGCTGCGTTGTGTATATTTATCCAGAAATTCGTTACATCACTTTAACTAAATCCATGTTTTAGCTTTATTTTAATTATGATGTAGGCTACATGATATATAGACGAATATTTATATTTACCCCTTAAAACTTTTTAAATTTTCTAAAAGCTTATAAAAGCTAGAATCAACATACAAAAAAGCCATATTGCTATGGCTTTTAAAAGATGTTCAACGGACTTAGAGATAATCCCCTTCGCTCTCCGGCTGATAGAGCACTTTCTCGATAGTCACTTTCATCGTATGACCATCTGGCTGTGGCCATTCAATGGTCTGACCTTCAGCAAGCCCCAGAATGGCTGCACCTATGGGTGCGACCACATTGACCTGCCCTTTTTCACCGTTAAATTCATGTGGGTAAACCAAGGTCACCTCAACCGCTTCGGTTGAAGGCGCAATCGTCAAAAGGACACGTGAATGCATGGTCACGATATTGCTTGCGATCTCTTTTGGCTCAACTACTTCGGCACGTGCCAGTTCATCCTCTAAGCGAATCATGGTTTCACTCAGCTTGCTCTGGTTCTCCAGCATCGTTTCTAGACGCTGCAAATCCTGCTCAGATAAAATAATGTTGGGTTTAGTCATTCTTATTACCTTGTTTAATTCATAAGTGAAAAATTAATCAATTAACTGCCGGCAGCATCTTTAAATATAGGATTTGCCTAAATTCAAATGCCACCAATCCATAGAATATTTAAATAAAAAAGAATGATGTCATTCATAGCACTTTTTCAGTATTTCCTTACAGTAACATGGGATTTACTCAAGTGCTTTATCTAGCGTGCCATCCAGCAGGATATCCAATATTTTTAAAACATCAGATTCTGAAAAATGACCCTGTAAATGGTGTGAAGCACTACATGGAGCGAATGGTCCACTCTTTTAAAACATTTAAAAATAAAGAGAGTTGATGAAAACTTTAAGCCAGATTTAGAAAAACTCAATATGATTTTATTGATAATTTAGTCTTACATCATAGTCTTCAGGCAGACATTTATAGAACTTAAAACATCATTTTGTACATAGTGATCTCAACTGAAATTGAGCTCGATCAAGTACAAACATATTCTGCAGCCTTACTTTATACAGCTATAAAAAAAGCTCCCGGTTGGGAGCTCCTTTCCGTTTATAAGCAATTATGCATAAACTGGGAATTTAGCACATACCGCTGCAACTTTTTCTTTAACTGCACTGATGACAGCTTCGTCGCCTTTGGCATCCAGAATGTCAGCGATCCAGCCAGCAAGTTCACGTACTTCAGCTTCACCGAAACCACGAGTAGTCACAGCAGGTGTACCAATACGGATACCTGAAGTCACAAACGGAGAACGTGGATCGTTTGGTACAGAGTTTTTGTTCACAGTAATGTGAGCAGCACCTAACCAGGCATCAGCTTCTTTACCTGTGATGTCTTGTTTAATTAAAGATAACAGGAACAAGTGGTTTTCAGTACCGCCAGAAACAACTTCATAACCACGAGCCATCAATACTTCAGCCATTGCTTTAGCATTTACTACAACTTGTTGCTGGTAAGCTTTGTATTCAGGCGCCATAGCTTCTTTAAAGCAAATTGCTTTCGCCGCAATCGCATGAACCAAAGGACCACCCTGGTTACCCGGGAATACAGCCGATTGAAGTTTCTTCTCGATCTCTTCGTTTGCTTTCGCAAGGATCAGACCTGAACGTGGGCCACGAAGTGTTTTATGAGTTGTCGTCGTAGTTACGTCAGCGATTTGCACCGGACTAGGATAAACACCTGCAGCAACCAGACCTGCAACGTGTGCCATGTCAACAAACAGGTAAGCACCTACTTTGTCCGCGATGTCACGGAAACGCTGCCAGTCAACGATTTGGCTGTATGCAGAGAAACCGGCAACGATCATGCGTGGCTTGTGCTCAAGCGCTAAACGCTCAACTTCTTCGTAATCGATCTCGCCAGTTTCAGGGTTTAAACCGTACTGAATTGCATTATATGTTTTACCAGAGAAGCTTACTTTTGCACCGTGAGTCAAGTGACCACCGTGAGCAAGGCTCATACCCAGAACTGTATCGCCTGGGTTCAGAAGCGCTAAGTAAACTGCTGAGTTTGCTTGTGAACCAGCATGTGGCTGAACGTTAGCATAATCAGCACCAAAGAGTTCTTTAGCACGGTCAATCGCCAATTGTTCGATAACGTCTACATATTCGCAGCCGCCATAGTAGCGTTTGCCTGGGTAGCCTTCCGCATATTTGTTAGTAAGTTTTGAACCTTGAGCTTCCATGACTGCTGGTGAGCAATAGTTTTCAGAAGCGATTAGCTCAATATGAGCTTCTTGACGAGCATCCTCATTCGAGATTGCTTGAGCTAATTCTGGATCAAATTCAGCGATAGAGATATTGGCAAACATTAGCGAGGTCCTATTGATTTAGGGCTTTTAAGCCGTGCTAAGATTGGCGCGTATTGTAGCATGAAGTTTTGAATTTTCGATCATGAACTTTCTCCACTTTGCAATAAAAATGGCTCATGTCTCAAAAACATGAGCCATTTAGATAAAAATAAGTTATTGAATTGGCATTAGAGATTTTACATCTGAAATAATATTAGCAATATTCAGTGCATAGACGCTACCATGATCCCATTTAGTCGTATTTGATTCATCCGTAATATAACGTACTGAGGTTTTTTTCTGATTCGCTAATTGAACTAAAACATCTGTTGCTGCTTTCGGAACGGTACTATCTACTGAACCCTGATAAATAATGGTCGGTGTAGAGACTTTCACCAGTAAAGGCTGAGAATCCTTTTCCAGGAAGCTTTTCACCACTGGAATACTCATAAAATTAGCTTGAGTACGCGGGTATCCTTCTAAGGTCTTTTTATCGTTAAGATAAATTCCCATTGCATTACCGAATTTTTTGCCCAATACGTCATAGCAATCTGTTTCAGCATTCTTCGCAATGTTATCGGTTGGCATTTTGAAAATCTGGCTATATTGCAGATTTGGATTCGGGTTTCGCAACCCCGCAACAATCAATGCAGTAAAAGTATCTAAAGACGCTAAAGTTTCAATTTTTTTATTCAGATCTGTTTCCTGGCCTGCCTGCTGTTCACCTCCTGACAAAATCAGGCTGAAATTAGAAGCGGGTGCTAAAGCGACCGTACCTTTATAGGTCATTTGAGAAGCGCGTGCAGCATACTGGGCAGCACCTAAAGCAGCCTGACCACCTTGAGAATGTCCAACCGCCATCCATTGGTTAGAAGCTTCTGACCCTAAATAATCTTTTGCAGCCACCACTGCATCGGTCAGCGAATATGCCTCACTCTTAAGATTCAAGAAAGGATGGGGTTCTTTGCCACTCGGCTCTCCCAATCCTTCATAATCAGGTGCAACCACGATATAGCCAGCTTGAAGGAATCCACTAATCATATTTTTGATAAAAGGATTAAGTTCATTTCGACTTGGCGCACATTGATCAGCTACACCAGTCGTGCCATGTGCCCATGCGACGATCGGCCATCCTTTTGCTGGAGGCGTTCCCTCGGGTGTAAAAACTAAAGCAGTGGCCTGTGTTTCTTTACCATTAACCCCTAACATCTTATAAGTCATAACCACGCTTTCATCGGCAACAGCAGTCAGGTCCGTTTTGGTATAAGCCACAGGCGTCGCTACAACCGGATTGGTAATATTATTTACCGGAATAGCGGGTTTGGATTCATAATAAAGATCATTATCACTATCATCGTTACAAGCGGTTAAGGCTAAACTTAATGTGAGAAGAGTACAGGTCAATACATGACGTTTCATCGATCTTATCCTTATCTTATTTATTATATCTAATGAGTTTTTCTGGTCTTATCTTTAAAAAACGATAAAACTAGGCTTAATTTCCCAATTTATCTAAACAATATCAAGCAAAGAATGAGTTATTTTTATATTAATAGGACTTACGCACTATTATTTATAGATTTTCTGTGGCAGCAGATGATTCTTATCGAGAATAAATTCATCAATAAA
>NZ_JAYWYX010000051.1:0-7094 GCF_048147925.1 Acinetobacter sp. 226
TGGAGTGGTCCAAGCTGCAGGGTGAGAATTTCAAACTGCAGTTTGAGCAACCACATGATAGCCGGCAATTCACCGTCAAATTTAACCACCAGGATGGGGCTTTAGAGGCCGCACCGGTAAAAGGAATTCCAGCGGTATCACTGGATGATTATTTTAATGTGACTTTGCGCTTTACGGAGTTAGACGATGGCGATTGAAACCAAGGATTTAGTGATTTACAAGTCTGAACGCTTGACTGATAACTCTGATGGCGGTGGTAAATATTCTGGTGTAGTGGTTCAGGATGGGATTAGTAATAACCTGTTCAATGATGTGTCCGAGATGGATCGCACCATGGGTGATGTCTCCATGCGCAAGGTCTTTCCAGCGGTCACCACTGAAGACACTGACCTATTGATGGGGGCAACGGTCTTTGTATCTGAACTGCCTGCGGATCCAAACGTATCAGCACTGCTATTCAGCACCAAGAACTGGACTGATGAACGTCAGTCTGCTCAAAACCGGGTAGAAAACTACTTGGCCAAAGGTGGTCAGATTGCCGGCACACCACTCGATACCCATTGGCAGGGCATGTCATCACTGCAAGTAGCCATGTTTCCGCAAGAAACTGAGTCATCAGTAGGTGACACGATTGTTCTGATTAGTGATGAAGGTAAGGCCTTAGAGCGTGAGCAGTATGTGCGTATTACCAAGGTTGAAACCCGTACTGCAATCATGGTCATCGATGGTAAAAATATTGAATACAAGGTTGCTACGTATTCCTTGAATGATGCTCTTGAGGTTGACTTTGTCGGATTATCAGCGCGTCAGTGGTACAACGGTGAAAAATCCAAAACCATCATCCGGGATACGATTGTTGCGGATACCGGCCTTTACTATTCATCGACTGCGTTGGCTTCAGAAGCCAATGTGGGTGAATTTACCGTAAATGCCAAAAGCATCTTTGCTCAACTGATCCCATCTGCTCAGACTGAAACCCCGATCATTGATGTGAACGCTGCCGGTGAAAGTGTAGTTCTGGTGGCGGGTAATGAGGGCACCATTACTGTTAATTATCCAAATATGGTGATTAGTGTCAGCCAAAACCTGTATATCGGTTCTGCGGTGATTCCATCTAGCGTGGCGTTTACATTACAAGGGCAGCAGATCACTGATCAGGGTGGATTGCTTAAAAATACTCAAGGCACTCAGGTTGGCACGATTGATTATCAGCGTGGTTTGATTCAGTGGACTGCAGCAGCACCGGCTGGAACTGTAAGTCTGAATATTACTTTTAAACCAGCAGCTGCACCGAATCAGTATTACCAGAGTCATGCCATTCCGGTGACTCAAAATAACCAGGGTAGCAATTGGTCGGGAGTTTTAATTCCAATTCCTGCACCTGGTGCACTTTCGATTTCATACATGTCGCAGGGCAAGTTCTATGAGCTTAAAGATGATGGTTCAGGCCAGTTAAAGGCTGCCAGTCCATCTTTTGGTTCAGGCATGATCAACTATGAAACTGGGTCATGGTTACTCACCACAGGTGCCTTGCCGGATGTGGATACGCCGATCCTGCTGAACTGGGGTACACCGATTGTCACCTTTGTGCGATCTAATTTAAGTGTTGAAAAAGCTGCATTTGAGTTTGATTTGGGTCGACCGGGTGTATTGCCGGGTATCACCATTAATTGGACGCTTGAGGGTGAGGTGAAAACTGCAACATCAAATGCTCAAGGCAAGTTTACTGGTGATGCCACGGGCGAAATCAACTATGCCACCGGTATTGGCAAGATCATTCCAAACAAACTGCCACAGAAGGGTACGGTCTTTTCAGTGATCTATAACTACGGCCAATCACTTGAGCAGACCAAGATGGATGTTGCACCCGATGCCAACCAGAAGATGTTCTTCAACATCGGTACCGGACCAGCAATTCAGCCGAATAGTGTTGAACTGGAGATTCCCGTGCAGAATACCGACCGGAAAATAACAGGAACAGTCCGGCTGTTTGATGTGCCAGTGAATGTGATGATTGGCAATCTGGTCAATGAGCGCGGTCAGGTGCAGGGCAGCATTACCTATGCTACTGGCGCAGTTGAAGTCACACCGGTGGTATATCAGCAAGTATTCAGAAAAGAGTACTTGCCAATGATGTCAGTAACGTATGCATCAGCATAGCGAGGAAATATGTCTTTTTATTCTCCACAACCATCCAGCGTTCAAGGCGAACAGGTAGAGCTGAAAGCTTTTGACACTGTTGATGTAAAGGTTAAATACCGGGATACGTCAGGTTCTAACTCTGCAACGCATACGGTGACAGCCAACAAGCTCAAGCTGGACTTATCCTCCGGTTTTGATGAGCAGATTTTGACAGGTTCAGCTCGCTTCAAAGTGGGCGCTGATACCTTTCTGGATCGTACCGGCTTGCTGTATCGTAATGTGAATCCGGCCAATAACAGCGGGATTCAGTCAGGTGTTATTCAATACGGCACCGGGATTGTTGAAATCGATTCCTGGACTCCGAATGCAGATAACACGATTAGTCTGGAATCCTTGACCACTACAACTGACTTGTTGCCGGTCAACAAGATCAGCTTTAGAACACCAATCATGCCGATCCGGCCACAATCTTTAACTGTGGTGGTGGGTACACTTGAGTATGGCCAACTGACACTGACCGCTGATGAGAATGGGGCAATTGAGACCAGCCGGGCGCATGGTCAGGTGAATTGGGATAATGGTTTTGTCACCATTTACTTTTATACCAAAACCAAAATCACAGAAGCCAACCGAGCAGACATTGAAGCGAATGACTGGTATGACCCATTACTGGAATATCAGGAAGGCTTAGACGCTTATATCAATGTCCCGGTCTGGGTGGATGCTTCATCCGTGCGCTATAACGCCGTAGCCTATACTTACATTCCACTGGATTCTGAAATCCTTGGTTTGTCTGCCACACGTTTACCAATTGATGGCCGTGTGCCGATATTCCGTGTTGGTGGTATTGGTATTGTCAGCTCAAGCAAAGCTCAGGAACTACCAAGTGCAATTTCGGGTACCACCTACGATCTGAATGATCAGCGCATTTCATGGGCTGAACTTGAGGATACTAATGGAACGAAAGTAGCCTTCGATTTGTACACAGTTGATTATGATTATGGCCGTGTGACGCTTGGCGGTGACTTCGTACTGGGTAATCTGGTTGCACCACTGACAGTCAAATATCGTTATCAGGACATGGGCCTGATCCGCGATGTACAGATTAATGGCCAGCTGACATTCACCAAGCCATTGACTCATAATTATGATGCAGCTGACACCATTGTTGGCTCTGCTTTGGTGATTGGTGATATGCAGGCGCGTTATACTCGTAAGTTTGTGCAGCAGGCCTGGAATAGTGTCTGGAATGATGAGCCAACAGGCTCGGCAATTTCAGCAAACTATAATGATTCACTCTATCCAATTTTAACCACTAATAAAGGGGCGATTCAGGAGCGCTGGGCGATTGTTTTCACCAGTGCTGATAGCTTTTATTGCGTTGGTGAGTACACAGGTCGCTTAACTCTTGCTGGGTCGACCAGTGCGGATTATGCGCCACTCAATCCAGTTACTGGTGTACCTTATTTCATCATTAAGAAAGAAGGCTGGGGGACGGGTTGGGCGAATGGCAATACATTGCGCTTTAATACGATTGCTGCAAATTTCCCAGTCTGGGTGATTCGTACTGTAAAACAGTCAGAGCCCGCAATCTTATCAGACCAGTTTCAGATCATGCTGCGTGGCGACATTGACCGCGTTGTCTAAAATTTAAATCAAATATGGCCGCTATATGCGGTCTTTTTATGAGTAAATAAAAAATGGCAATGAAGCAAACACAGACAAAACTATTTGACTTTGCGGATGTGGGATTGGATTTTAGTGCAGGCTCAAAAAACCTATTTCCGGATCGCTTTAAAAAAATGCTTGCACTGGGTTATAACGTGCAGACAGTTACCAGTGTGGCAGTAGCAGGCAATCAAGTCACATTTACTTATGGCGGTGCGCATGGATATGTTACGGACCGCATTTTAAAAATAGATTCTGGGCCACTTTTGCTGATTAATGAAGGTGAATTCTGGATTGATTCTATCACCACAAATACAGTGACTTTTACACTTGATGATGCGCCCATCTCTATTACAGGTGGATTCACCACTCGGATCGCACCACTTGGTTGGTCGCTTGAGTATGAAAATGCATATATCCACGTATACAAATTCAAAGCTTTAGATGAGTCTGATTTATACATTCGATTATGCTTTCAGGATCAAGCAGGGCGACGCAATTGTATAAGTCCATGCATTGGTAAAACATTTGACCCGTTAACGGGGTTTATTACTGATGGGTTTGCTCTAGCGGTAAATAAAGAAATCATGTCACCTGGTATGGATTTTAAATGGGAGTTCGCTTCAGCTGCAAATACAACACATAACAACTACACATACTCACAAGGCTATTCAACCTACGGGTTAGCAAAAGTAGTCGGAAGCCCCTATCACCTTATGCTCTTAACAAATGGTTATACAGGTAGCATTAGGTCAATGATTAATGGTATAGCCCCGTGTGCCACCCTAGATTACGAACAATTAAAATACCCGGTTATAATCGGATATACATATGGATCAATCACATCAACTTTTGATCTTTATGAAGCGAGAAGCCAAAGGGCATATATCGGAAATATTGAAGTCACATTCAATAGAGTTCGGAACTCAGGTTCAAACACCAGCTATGTTTTCTACTCGACGACAGCGAATTCTAGTTTTTTATCACCAAATTTGGATGCTTTTAATACCTCTACCGTTGAAAATCTCTCCATCTTTGAGGGGGATACATTGCAGCAAATCGGGGCTGTATATGGCATATATCAAGTTAGAAACGCAAGCACTTCATTATATCCAACGAATTACCAAGAAACTCCAAGTTCAACTCGTGATATTGATCTTTCTAGCTTGATTCTTGTGCATGCCGGCGGTAGCGGCAACTCGGAGAGTGCAAATTCTCATTTCATCGCCATACCTATTGAGGAAATTAAAATTGCTTAAAGTCCTGAGGATGTTTTTTGGCGGATATGAGCCAAACTACTCAAAGCTAAAAAATATGGGATATGCGGTATTTAAACAACCTCGTCCTCTTATTGCTGTAGAAAATTCCAGTCAAGGCTTTGGTCAAATTAAAGGCACAACCAAAAAAGTAGGAGCTAATTACTCACCAGTGCCAGTTTGTGTTTTTCGTCGCGACAACCGCCAATTACTCTGGGAGATAACGTCCAAAACTGATGGCTCCTATGCATTTCGCAATATTGCAGTTGGACTGGAATGTTTTGTAGTGGCCTTCGATCCAAACGAAGAATATAACGCGGTAATCTCCGACAAAGTGGTGGCAAAATGATTCAAACCTCTTTAGCTGCCGGACTGGCTCAACTTCAGGCACTGGCAAATTTTTTAGATCAAGGTAGCGCAAATGCTACCTTTGTTTTTTATGATGATGAAAAACCCATTGATGTAACTATAGCAGCGGATAATAACGCCAGATTAGTTACATTAACGCTGCCTAAACCCTCAATTAAACAGGTAAATACTGATCATATAGAACTAAATCAGACAGACGCGGCGACAGTTATGAAATCAGGTACCGCAGTTTGGGCACGTTTACTTAACGGGGAAGGGAAAGCAGTTGCTGACTTTACAGTGGGAACTGATATTACACTGGCCAATCCTGATCTGGTACTAGGCAGTACACTCATGATGAACTTACTGATCCTACGACCATCAACATAAATGAGGTGGACATGTGTCGAACTATATTCCACCCGATGGCCACCAAGTAAACCTTAACTTTAAAGATTTAGTCACAGGCTCTACCGATCTTAACTTCGGCAGTGACGGTCAAAATCTTGCTTCTCTAGATGTTGTAATTAATACACGGATTATTGCCGAGCTTAATGCAGTCAGTGATAGTAACGACATATTGGATGCCCAAATTAATACGGGCTTTAATGCTGAGTTTAATGCTGTTACAGGCCAGTCTGCTCAGCTGGATACACAGCTGCAAACCGGCTTTATCGCTGAATTATCTGCAGTCAGAATTGATCAGTATTGTGCAGTGGATGCGGTCATTCAAACGGGATTTAGTGCCCAATTCCAGGCGCTATTCGATATCAATCATCTGGTCGGGGTGTCTTATGGTTTTGACATGCGCTACCAGAAAGCGATTGCATGCCTGAGTACCACAGAAATACCATGGGCCAAGCCAATCCTAAGAGTCTCAAATGAGGCTCTTTTTTATGAGCAAGGTCTAGTAATTTCGAATCAGGAAAATATTCGGTATGAGCAAGCAGGATCATTAACCCGGGCGATTAGATCCCTTCATGAGCAAGCAACCGGTTTAAGTTCTGATGCGTATGTCATTTGGGAAGAAGGCGATAAACGCTTTATTCACCAGCGCTACCTGCATGAGGAAACGATCAAACTACGGCATAACCGTGAAACGGTCTGGCAGGAGATGATCCGTAGGCGCAAGACCCTTACTTATTCTCATGAAGTGGCGCATGTATTTGAGCACCGTTTTTCATTTGAATGGGATAAGAGCCTTGAGATTATCACCAAGTCAGATCTGCCATGGGATAAAGCTAAGGCGATTCATTACCGCAAGCATCCGGTTCAACCATGGCCAAAGCCTGAATTACCTAAATATGAAGGCAATGGTGATTTAAATTTCATCTGCCTATGTCATGACGTTGATTCACACAATGTCGTTTTAAATTTTGGTGCAGATGACTGTATTCCAGCACTGCCAAAAAGGAACTGGTGGTATATCGTGAACACACTTACAGCCGAGCGATTAGATACCGGCGAGAAGATTAAAGTCATGGATGGTACCTACAGTACCAGTCGGTCTCAATGGTGCTGGACTTATTCCATCACAGTGGCTCACACCGAAAAAGACAAGTTGCAACCAATCGATGGCCAGCCGGTAATGCTGAAAGTCATGATCAATGGTTTTGAGCATCATATTTTATTGGAAGATCCAGAAGAAACCCGACGTTTTGCCAGTGTTCTTTACACTTA
>NZ_JAYWYX010000052.1:0-6517 GCF_048147925.1 Acinetobacter sp. 226
AGGGCAATTTTTCATTCTTTGGGCTTTTAATTATTTTTAATCTTTTAAATGCTTTTAATTAAGCTGTAATCCTTTATACACAAGGGTTTCAGAGCCAATAAAACTAGGTTTATCGACCCATAAAACTAGGTTTATCGACCCATAAAACTAGGTTTATCGACCCATAAAACTAGGTTTATCGACCTTAAAACTAGGTTTATCGACCTCAAATCAAGATGATTTACAAATCAATTAAAATAGTCTATTGTACGACCTAGTTTAATTATAAATTTATTATTAGAAATGAGTGAATTAATCGTAAAGGATAATGCTTTAATTCAAGCTAGCTATACCCTAGATACAGTTGAACAAAGGCTGATCCTATTAGCCATTGCTGAAGCTCGAGAAACAGGGCATGGGATAACTGAAAATAGCCTTTTAGAAGTACATGCAAGTAGTTATATCAATACCTTTAATGTCGAGAAACACACTGCTTATACCGTGCTTCGGGATGCATCTAAAAGCTTATTTGATCGCTATGTCACGTATCATGACATTAATCCTAAGACTGGTAAGGATCGTAGCTTTCACTGTCGTTGGGTCGATAAAATTGGATATGAACCTCAATCCGGGATCGTTTTCCTACGTTTCACGCAAGACATTGTTCCACTCATAACTCGACTGGAAGAAAACTTTACTAAATATGAATTGGAGCAGGTTTCGAGATTAACTAGCTCTTATGCTATTCGGTTATACGAGTTATTAATTCAATGGAGATCTGCCGGTAAAACGCCAATTTTTGATCTATCGATCTTTAGACAACAACTTGGTGTCGAAGCTCATCAATACAAAACAATGAGTAATTTTAAAACGTATGTTTTAGAGTTTGCCCTCAAGCAAGTAAATGAGTTAACCGATATAACGGCTAAATATGAACAACATAAAAAAGGACGTTCAATTTCCGGTTTTTCTTTCAGTTTTAAGCAGAAAAAAACCAACTCTGACAAAGTAATTAAGGGAACGGATACATTAGCTCTTTTCTCCAAAATGAGTGATAAACAACGTCATCTCTTTGCCAACAAACTTTCTGAATTACCTGAGATGGGGCGATATTCAGAAGGCACCGAAAGCTACCAGCAATTTGCTGTGCGCATTGCAGAAATGCTTCAAGATTCTCAAAAATTCCAAGAATTATTCCCTTATCTTCAAAAAGTTGGCTATCAAGCTGCCTAAAATTTATACTTGATCATTTGTCTATTAGGCAGTCTAATAGACAACAACTTTTGACAGAGTTAGGCATAGATTTACAACATGAAAAGCCTTACAGTTCTTGAGCTTTCTAAGCTTTACAATATCAATAGACAAACGATTTACAACAACATAAAGAAAGGAATTTTAAGTAAAAATTCTGATAATAAAATTGATCTAGCCGAGGCTATCCGTGTTTTTGGTGAACCTTCAAAAAAACTAGATGTAAAAGAGTCTGTAAAAATAGACAGTCCAAATTCGGCAGAAGTTTTACTACTTAGGCAACAGATAGACATGCTGAAAAATCAACTTGATGATGCAAAAGAGCGTGAATCCTTTTATCAAAATCAAATTGAGATGATGCAACGTCTACTGGAAGCACCCAAACCAAAGATCCAAGAGCCTAGTGAACCCGAACTCCCTAAATCAGCTCCCATTGTAGAAATGAAGGAAGAGGTGATAGTAGTTCCACCAAAAGAGAACAGATTAACTACTCCAGAGAACAAACGTATCCCTGTTCCAGAACACGTTGAGCCTGAACCTAAAAAAAGGGGTTTCCTGAGCCGTTTTTTCCTTCCTTATGGTTAGCCAGGACTCCAGTTTTTTGATGAGCCAATTTCAGTGCAAGCACATGAAATAATGACTCATCAAAAAACCGGATGAGGTTTATTAAAACTGAACAAAACCGTGGAACATTGCTTAAATAGTAAGCGTGGAACATGAAAAATCATTAAAAAAGCCCAACTGAGTGCAGTTGGGCTTTTTTGTATACGATAAGACTATGATTTATATAGAATAAAAAAGAGCATTTCGTATAAGGTGTATTATGTTAATTTTAGAAATTCTTAATTTTTAAATATTTTGGAGCATCCATTTTAATGAATCAATTGGAGTTAATCCTTAAAACCTTTCATGAATATGAGTTTAAGGAAGGTTTAGATGATTTATTTTATTTGTGTGGTAACTTTCTTAAAGAAATAGATCCAAAGGTTAAGCTCGAATATGGACAAGATGTAGCCTTCTTCGAAGTTCTAAAAATCCTGTTAGAAAGTGGTGATATTTCTTTATTTTATAATTTGAATTGTGAAGACCCATCTAGAGATGGAGAGTTACTGCTTGGAAGCCCACAAGAACAAATTGAACAGCTACAACAAGTTTGGATTGGTAGTATTGCTATCCATCAAATGGATCAAAAAAATAACTATCTAGGGTGGTATTTCTTGATATATTGCCCTTACGCATTAGCTCATAAACTCTATGATGAAGATGGTAAATTCGTCCGTTGGTTATATACAGACTAGCTTTATTAAGGCTTAATTAGAGTAGTTACTAACTAATAGTTAATATAATACAAATGAGTGAAGCCAATAAAATTCAATTTAAAGTCGAATTAGAATTATATTTGAAATCTCCAGAAGACATTCAAAAATGGGTTTTAGATACTTTAGAAACTAATCTTTCAGATGAATTAGCTTTAGATGTATGTTTTTTAGCAGATCCTCAAGAGGTTATTGAGTATTTTAAAAAGATACATATTACTGATCTTGATATAAATACGAGAAATAATGTAATCCATACTTTATTGAAGGAGTATGTTCTTAGTCACATTACTTCTATTCGATCAAAAGAGGATACTTATCCTTTTTTTCAAAAAATCTGTTTAATTTCAAAATATTTAGAAGATAAAAACTTAAATAATTTACTCATTTCATATGATGACGAATTCTATTTAGCACTAGAAAATTATTCGCCATTAGAACCTATGGAAGTATTTCATAACTTTATAAATGAACTTCAAAAATGGCACAAACAAACCTCTATTTAACATAATGGTTGTTATACGCAATAAAAAAACCTGGGCACCAACCCAGGTCTAAAATTTAAAAAACAGATAAATATCAGTGCAATAAACTCATTTTTCTAATTTCGCATAACGTGTATTATGTTAATTTTAATTATTCTACATAGTTACATCTGTACCTTATCTTCCCAAAATTTTGCTTTATCTAAATTTTTTTCTACACCTATTCCATATCGATACATAAATTCAAGATCCCTCATAGCCTCTTTACTGCCAAGAGACGCAGCTTTTTTAAATAAATATAATGCCTTAGCAGTATCTTCAGTAACTCCCTCACCATTACGATATAAATTAGCTAAACCCACCATAGAATCAGTATGATTTAAGTCAGATCCTTTTGAGAACCACACAAAAGCTTTCTTATAATGTTCTTCAGCATCAGTTGGGTCCATATCTTCAACTAAACCAGCGTATGTCGCATACCCATCACCAAGCCAATACATTGCATCGATATTGCCACTTTCCGCTGACTTAATAGCCCAGCTTTCGGCTTGAGCTTCATCTTCTTCAATACCGTAACCATGTATATATACATCGGCTAATTCTAATTGTGCTGATGAATCACCATTTTCAGCCTTTGTTAATAACTCATTTGAAAATGTTGGATTTGCCAAAGTTTCCATAGAAAAGATCAGTCCTAGAGCAATAGATGCAAGTTTGAAAAATTTCATTTTATGCCTTCAAATCAAAGTTATATTTAATTCGTTATGTTATTAATAATACTTTATTAAGATGAAAAATTAGAGTGATTTAACATAATGGTGATTATACGAAATTTTTAAATTTCTTTAATTATCATAAGGATAATCTCATTTTTTAAATTTCGTATAACGTGCAGTATGTTAATTTTAGGGAATCTAAACGTTTCTTACTTATTTAAATTTTGGAAAAATGTAGGCTATTTATGTCATTTGACTTCGTAAAAATCTTTAAAGAAATTGATCTTCATAAAAATGATCTAGATATTGATAATTTCATGACAACGATCATCAATCATTGTCATGAAATGCAGCCAAACAAAAGTTGGGACCTATTCAAAGAATTAGATTACACAACAGAAGTTAAAAGTTTAGCAGCCCACGTAATTGACTCTTTAGAAAAAGAGGCTTCTCCCTTTATTGAGCAAGGGTTTTGGTTTGGTCTTTCTGATAATGGATATCTATATTTTGCAGTATCAGATCAATACATTGCAGAAGAAGATAACTTAGATTGGATGTCTGAAGCTAGAACATACTATCCTGAGCAAGGCGCTTTTAGCTCTGAAATTTTACGATCTATTGAAGATTTAGCAGATGAAACAGAACTGGATAATTATGCTGAATATCCTTTGTTCTTAGCTTATGCACTTAAACTGGCACAAGCGTCAATGAATCATTATAAAACCGCTTACCCAGAAAGAAAGGTTGGGTACTCTATTGGATATGATTCAGGAGATTTTATTACTGGAGGATGGATCTAATCCCCCCATTTAACATAATGGTGGTTATACGAAGTACACTTGTATATTAATTTTATTATCAATAACTTAAAAATTTACTCATGACTAAGAAATCAGCAAAAAGTCGATTTTGAAACAAATCGGCTTTTTTATGTTCGATTCTGTAAGATTTTGCCAATAAAAAATGGAAGAACTTTGCAAAATTTACAATTTTGTATTAACATTTTTATATTAACAAAAAGCGATGCAACTATGGAAATTGAGTTTTCATGGGATGAGCATAAAGCAGATACAAATCTCAAAAAACATGGTGTAGCTTTTGAAGATGCAACATTGGTTTTTTATGATGCTTATGCCGTCTTCAAACAGGATCGCTTTGAAAATGGTGAATATCGTTGGCAAGCGATAGGTCTCGTACACGGCCAGACAGTTTTATTAGTGGCTCATACTGTACAAGATCATAATGGGATTGATCATATCCGTATTATTTCAGCACGACAGGCAGAGAAAAAAGAGAGGAAACAATATGAGCAAAATCGTTACCTACAAAATGGATTTGAATAAGCCTCCTGTTTTGTCTGAAGAACAAAAGGCAAGACTCGAAGCCCTGGCTAAACGCCCAGACAGTGAAATAGACTTTTCGGACATTCCTGAACTTGATGAAAGCTTTTGGAAAAATGCTGTCCAAAATCCGTTTTATAAGCCAACTAAACAAGTGACTACAGTACGCATTGATGCAGATGTTATGCAATGGCTAAAAGCACAAGGCAAAGGCTATCAGACACGTATGAATAAGATTTTACGTGATGCAATGCTGAATGATTTAAAAAATCATCCATAAAAAACGGAGCTTAAGCTCCGTTTTTTACAAACTATTTTTAAGCTTATAGAATCTAAATTCGGGGTAAATTAAACCTATAATAAAAAGAATGGTAAATGCTATCCATAGAAACAAAGCCATAGCTCTAAGCTGTTCTTCATTCCATGAGCTTGATTCCATATCTAAGAAAAAGATACTCTTCCAGCCTTTAATATAATCAGCTCCCCCCCATGAAATAATCCATTTGAACATTAAGCTAACTGCCAAATAAATAAGCACCCACACCCATGTAGACATAAATTACCTTATTATTTTTAATCACTTATTAGATAATTATAACTGATCTTAATAGTCTTATTTAACATAAAATCTCTTATGCGAAATTACATACCAACTTTAACTACATTGTGGACAGGTTGGATTTTAGAGATAAGAAAAACTTCTAGGGCATTTGCTAAATAAGCCGTATCACGTTCAAAGCCTATTGTAATGATGGATCCAGCATCTTTCAGTCTTGGATCTATCGCAATATATTCAGTTTTATCTTCATTCCATCGGCAATATTTCATTACCCTGGCGCTTAAGCCATTACCACGATAACGGCCAGCCCCTCTAGAAGTCCCAACACCGATATAAGTCACTAAATCTCCTTTGATAAACGCATATACACCTTGTTTATCGTAATTAGGAATTTTTCCAAAATTAAAATGTACTGGTGACCATTCAGGAGGCTTTCCTAATAGATCTACATTCCAGTGATGTTCAAAGAATAATTCTGTATTACGTATTAACTCATTAAGTGTTGAATCTTCCACTACTCATCTCTCAAAATTTATAGATTAAATAGCTTTCGGTCACGTTCATCAGTCAAATACTTGTCCATCTGAGCAATCAGTTTTGCTCTGGCTTGCTCATCATCTTCGGTGATTTTCAACATGCAGGATCCGATCAAAATCTTACGTCTGGTATCATCCTTTCTTGCCTGTTCTTTCTCTTTGGCACGTTCTCGTGCAAGTGCTGCCTGTCTTTGAGCTTTGAGCTGTTTTAGCTTTTCTTCTTGAGCTTTAATTTTGATGTCTAGTGTTTCAGTAACGCTCATTAATCCAATACCATCATCCTGGGAAACCATCCCTAACATAAGCGCACTTGAATATGCATTCAAGGTGCTATA
>NZ_JAYWYX010000053.1:0-6301 GCF_048147925.1 Acinetobacter sp. 226
TTTAGGAGTATGTTTATTCATTTTGAAATTATAGGACTGAATAAACCTTATAGGCTAGGTTTGTGCAACAAAGCCCAAAAGAACTAAATTTTTTAGTAATTTCGAGGTCTATTTTTCCAAACAGAGATGAAAATTTAAACCACTTCGCTCGATAACACAGAAATAAAGTCACTATAAATGCAATAGACTGATAAATAGATAATGCAATCAAGGCACCATATAGATGTAATTTTATAGCCAAAATACTGGTAATAATAAGCGCGAATAAACTGCCTGCAATATTGGCAATGACCAGTTTTAATATTTCTTTTTTGCCATTTAATATTGCTAAAAACAAGGTATTAAAATTAAAAAATACTAAAAATACTGCGAACCATACGAAAACATTTTGATATTCAAGAGTATGAAATATATACAGTGATAGCTGGCTTTGGAAAATTAAAATTAATATTGCAAAAATCAGGCTGAATAGAAAAACAAGACTGCCTGCCGTTTTCCAGATTGCACGTTGTCTGTTTTGGTCTTCATGATACTCGGCCGTATATTTAATGACGGCAGTATTAATTGCGCTACCCGCAAAAGTGGTCACCATTTGAATAAAATTTTGAAATTGTCCTAAAGCGGCATATCCAGTCGGTCCCAGATATACAGCCAGAATTTTATTCAGTACAAACAGTGTTAGGGTCTTAATCAACACCGCCACACCATTGAGTACGCTGGCCGTAAGTAAATTCATCTATATTTGAAAACCATTACATAACTGAACAACCTGCTTCGCTTCATCTACAGATAAAGTAGGCCCGATGGGCAAGCTCAAGACCTCGGCATGAATTTGTTCTGAAATTGGTAAACTTAAGCCATTCCACTCTTTATAAGCTTGTTGTTTATGCGGTGGAATCGGATAATGAATCAGTGTCTGTACCCCATGGTCTGCCAGATATTTTTGTAATTCTTCCCGATGTCGGGTTCGAATGACAAACAAATGCCAAACATGCTGGGTATAAGTTTCCGTGTCTATATTTATGAGTGGAAGCTCAAGGGCCGGATTTTGAATTCCTTTTAAATAGAGATCTGCAATCTGGCGGCGATGCTGGTTCTCCCGATCCAAAAATTTCAGTTTTATATTTAGAATTGCAGCCTGGATTTCATCAAGGCGACTATTTACTCCAGGTACCAGATTTTTATATTTTTCATGTGAACCATAATTACGTATAGCCTTTAGCATATCGGCTAACTCGGCATCGTTGGTGGTAATCGCGCCTCCGTCTCCTAATGCACCCAAGTTTTTACCCGGATAAAAACTAAAGCCTGAGGCATCTCCCCAATTTCCTGCTTTTTTACCCCCTATTTCAGCACCGTGAGCTTGGGCTGAATCCTCTAAAACCAGTAAATGGTATTTCTTGGCAATACTCATAATTTCTGGCATTGCAGCAAGCTGTCCATATAAATGAACTGGTAAAATTGCCTTAGTTCGGTCTGTAATGGCTGCTTCAATTTTTTTAGTATCAATATTAAAGGTATGAATATCCGGTTCGACCAGCACCGGTTTTAAATTATTTTGTGAAATCGCCAGAATACTTGCGATATAGGTATTTGAAGGCACAATGACTTCATCCCCTTCATGGAGTTTGCCCAATTCCTTCCAGGCACGCAGGGTCAAAATAAGTGCATCCAGTCCATTCGCCACTCCGACGGCATACTGTGTACCACAATAGTTTGCAAAATTTCGTTCAAATTCTTCTAATTCTTTGCCACATATATACCAGCCTGAATCAATGACCTGCGTACAAGCAGTGATAAGTTTTTCACGGTATTGTGCATTTATTGCTTTTAGATCAAGAAAAGGAATCATTCTTATCAATCTCACATCATTTTTTATTTATTTTTTAATTTCAATTTTATTAAAATCAAAGTTTATTTATTTAGTCCATAATTCTTAGATTTAAAACCTGGTTCTAATAAAAATTGTTTCAATTTCCTATTGAGAGGTTTTTCGATATATTTATACATTAAAAAACTAGCGATCAAGGTAATTATAAAAATAATTCCTGAAAACAGCATTAAATCTATATCGAATGACAGTAGCTTTTTTATATAATTTAAAACTTGAATTTCTAAAACATGAAGCAGATAAAAAGAAAAACTAATTTCACCCGCTAGTACCATATATTTACTTGATAAAAATCTAGTAATAAGGCTCTTTTCCTTTGCAACATGAGATAATGCAAAAACAAGGATAATAGCTGCCATCGGTAGCCAGTAGTAAATAGAATACCTGTAACTTATATTGATATCATCATGAAATACAAAGAATAGAACAAAAAGCAAAATTGCTGCAATTTCAATAACGAAAACAGATCGGTTTATTTTAGAGTAACTTAATTTTATTTTTTCAAAAATATCAAACAGGACCATGCCCAGTAAAAAATCAGAAAAACGCACAAATGGCGAGATATATAACCAATAGTGATTCTGATTTTTATCCAGCTGAAAATTTAATAGTAAAATACCTATAAAATACAAAATAAAAATATAGCCTCTTAATTTTTCAGAGATTAAAAGTGCAAAGGGAAAAAGTAAGTAAAAGAACATTTCATCAGAAATACTCCAGGAAGGAGAATTTAATGAAAAATGAATATTTTCTTCCAGAAAAAAGCTTTGCATCAGAAAAATATGCTGAAACAGGTATTCCCACCCTTGTCCATACTGGATAAAGGTTAATAGAAGCACAATCACCGTAGTTGCAATATGTACCGGATATACCCGTGCTAAGCGAGAAATATAAAACTCTTTTTTTGAAATACTTCCAGTGAGAAATTTTTCTCTATAGTTATAGGCTAAAATAAATCCGCTTAATATAAAGAAGAAACTGACACCTAAAAATCCTTCATTAAAAATATTATTAAAAACATCTGCATAATATGTGTCATTTTTAAGAAAAGCCAAATGACTCAGAAAAACAAATAGTGCAAAAAACATACGCAACGATGTAAGCGGCTTAATCATCTCATACATCTCCTTAATATTTATTATTATTTAAAACCCTGTTTTTTGTTATGCTATTATTTTAATTCACTATTGCGTACAGGTCTTATGCAGTTCTTTTAAAAACTGGTCATAATTGCGGATATAATCGCTTTCTTCATAATAATCGCTTGCCAATACCAGCAATATGCAATCTTTGGAAAAATCATGCATCTCATGCCAAACCATTGGCGGGATAAATAATCCTTTATTAGACTGACCTATTAAGACCTCTAGCTTTTCTTTGCCATTATCCATCAGCATTTTGCAACTGCCTTGAATGCAAAAAGCAATTTGTTGAAGGTCTTTATGTGCATGAAATCCACGAGGAACATCAGGCTGAGTACCGAAAATATAATAGAGCCTTTGTATATTAAAGGGGATATTCCGATTAGCTTCGGCGACCACCAAGCTGCCACGATGATCTCCCAGATTAGGTAATTCTATCCATTCAATAAGATTCATCGTTATTACCCCACTAAAGAAATCAGATATTGTCCATAGCCATTTTTATTCATTGTTTGACCAATCGCTAAAACTTCCTCTCTGCTCAGCCAGCCATTATTCAATGCAATTTCTTCCAGGCAGGCCACTTTATAACCCTGACGTTTTTCAATAGTTTCTACAAATTGAGCTGCCTCAAGCAGACTGCCCTGTGTTCCTGTATCTAACCAGGCAAACCCACGCCCCAACAATTCAACATTTAAATCACCTCGTTCCAGATATGCCTGATTAATCGAGGTAATTTCCAGCTCACCCCGTTCGGAGGGTTGCACCTGTTTGGCAATTTGAATCACATCATTGTCATAAAAATACAGGCCCGTTACGGCGAAGTTAGATTTAGGATGTTTCGGTTTTTCTTCAATTGAAATCACGCGGTGCTGTTCATCAAATTCCACCACGCCAAAGCGCTCAGGATCTTTCACCTGATAACCAAATACCGTTGCTCCTTTTTGCCGTGCTGCAGCTTGACGTAGCATAGGGGTAAAACCTTGCCCGTAGAAAATATTATCGCCCAGCACCAGACATACATTGCTTTGGCCAATAAATTTTTCGCCCAGGATAAAGGCTTGTGCCAAACCATCAGGGCGAGGCTGAATTGCATAACTCAGCTCCATGCCAAACTGTGAACCATCTCCCAATAAACGCTTAAATCCCTCAATATCCTCTGGCGTACTAATAACCAGAACGTCACTGATACCAACTAACATCAGGACAGATAATGGGTAATAAACCATCGGTTTGTCATAAATCGGAAGTAGCTGTTTCGAGATGCCTTTGGTAATCGGATGCAAACGTGTGCCCGAACCACCGGCTAAAATAATCCCCTTGGTTGTGCTAGCCATTAGACTGCCTCCCCTAAACGTTCACGCTGATAAGAACCATCCTGAACGCGATGACACCATGTCAGATTATCCAGATACCACTTCACAGTTTTACGGATACCGGTCTCGAATGATTCCTGTGGCTTCCACCCCAGTTCCCGTTCAATTTTTGATGCATCAATGGCATAGCGCAGATCATGTCCAGGCCGATCATTAACAAAAGTGATGAGGCTTTCATAACGTTCCCCATTCAGTTGAGGTTTTAATTCATCTAAAATCTGACAGATGGTTTTGACTACGTCTATATTTTGTTTTTCATTCCATCCACCAATATTATAGGTCTCACCTACAATGCCTTGAGTCGCAACCTGATATAAAGCGCGGGCATGGTCTTCTACGAAAAGCCAGTCTCGAACCTGCTGACCGTTACCATACACTGGTAAGGACTTCCCTTCCAAAGCATTGAGGATCATCAAAGGAATCAGTTTTTCAGGAAAATGATAAGGTCCATAGTTATTGGAACAGTTTGTGATCACGACTGGCAAACCATAAGTTCTATGCCAGGCACGTACCAGATGATCCGAGCTGGCCTTACTGGCCGAATAAGGTGAACTTGGCAAGTAAGGTGTGGTTTCTGCAAACAGATCGGTTGTGCCTTCCAAATCTCCATAGACCTCATCTGTTGAAATATGGTGGAATTTGAATCTGGATTTTTTAATTTCAGGCAGCTTTTGCCAATACTTTCGTGCAGCTTCTAATAAGGTATAGGTACCGACAATATTTGTTTTAATAAATTCGGCTGGGCCATCGATGGATCGGTCCACATGAGACTCTGCCGCTAGATGCATGACCACATCGGGTTCAAAGCTTGCAAATAGTCGTGTTAAAGCTGCATGATCACAAATATCAGTTTGAGAGAAATGGTAACGTGGGTGATCCGATATAGAAATTAAAGATTCTAGATTACCCGCATAAGTTAACTTATCAACATTTAAGACTTGATGTTCAGTCTCCTTGACCAGATGCCGGATGACAGCAGATCCAATAAAACCGGCTCCACCAGTCACTAATATTTTCATCACCATTTTAAATACCCTTTAATATTTTTATTCTACTTTTCACTAATTATTTTTAATATATTGATGCCTTTTAAGCGTCTCTTTTTTATTGATTTGTTTATAAGATATATTAATTCTATTACACAAGCCACTTACAAAAAAAGCCGATACTTAAATGTAGTTACATTTTATGAATCTATTTTAGTTTTTAAAAATATTTTTACCCTATATTGATCTTAATCTTGTACATACCTTCTAGCCAATATTGCTCTAATATTCATCATTTTTTTTATTCCAATACTTTAATTAACAATGTTTTATTTTAATTGCATAAGGCATAATTATTTTATAAATTATTAAACTAATGCTTAAATTAAATAAAAATCAACAATCTAAGAAACCTTTAGATCAGATAAAAATTATATGAAAATACTTTCCTCGATTAATTTCTATCGTTATTGCTTCTTTCATAGGATTCAACTCATCTATTAAAAAATAACAATTAGAAACAATTAATCTTCTTTATAACCTTAAAAAATTTTCTATATCTCTACCGCTTGTTCGATCAAGCTTTCACGTCCATTTTCGTCCATCTTTTTGCAAAATCTTAGCCTAGCGTTATTTAATTGGGTCAAAAATAGCTATAGACAAGGTATGTGATATATTATATTTTTTAGACGTTAATCACATAAATCGAATTAAAAAAATTAATAATTATTAATAAATACCAATTCTGAACATATAAAAATAAAGGGGTTTCAAGTGAACCATAGACACCTTTTAGGTATTTTTACCTTAAGCCTATCTTTAGTTGGATGTGGCTTTGTTGCACAAACCTAGCCTATAAGGTTTATTCAGTCCTATAATTTCAAAATGAATAAACATACTCCTAAA
>NZ_JAYWYX010000054.1:0-5576 GCF_048147925.1 Acinetobacter sp. 226
TTTTTTTGCCAATATACGGCATATAATCTAATTAAATATTTCTCGAAGTATGCAAGATTCTTAAAATAAAAACTCGCTTGGCTTCCTCATCAATTTGAATAATTGCACGGTATGGACTGTCAGAAATAAGCATTTCTCTTGTTCCTAAACTGCCCTTCTTTTTAGTTCGATTTGGTGAGAAATACAGGGTTTCTAGCTGTTCAGTAATTTTTAAATACATCCCTTCTGCTAGTTTTTCGCCCCATGTCTCTATGCCATACGCCAAAATTTCAATTAAATCCTGTTCTGCTTGTGGCAAGTAAGAAACTTCATAGGTCATCTTTTACGGCTCGCTACCAAGTCTCGTGCCTTTTGCATTGCAGTCGCATGTACTGACTTCATTTCTTTCGTGTCAGATGGATGCGCTTTCAAAGCATTTAACGCTTCTGTGATTTTCTCTTTTTCCCAATCTTCATAATCATCATCTTGGACATCAAAAAGGCTTTCTAAGTGGGTGCCTTTCACGTCTTTTAATGACAAGAAAACACCAACAGGGCGCTTATTCTTTGTGACTAATACAGGCTCTCGCTGCATCGTATCTAATAACTCACCAAAGCGTGATTTTGCATCTTTCGCTGTAATAACTTGCATTTCCAAACCTCATAAAAGTAGGCGTTTTGTCTATTTTAGACTTTTTCTGCAAGTAATCTAGCATAATTTATTAAATTTAACGCCCAAATCCTCTACTTGCGCTCCTTTCAATCTGTTTCTCTTTCATTTGCTGGCTAATTTGCTGTTCACTTCTCTTAATTTGCTGTTGAGATTGTTTAATTGCTGATTTTGACTGGCTAATTCCTCGTTCTGACTTCTCAATACTTGATTCTGAATGCTCAAGGTTTCGATCTGCTCGCTCTGACTTTGATTTATAGCGTTTAGCTCTTTCAATTGCTTCTCTAACGAGTTCAATAAGTCTTTGTAGCGATTCATAAAGTCGTTTGGCATTATCTTGTTCCGCTTGATTAGGATTACTCTGTTTTACGTCCTGCTTTGCTTCTTTTGAGGTGGCTAAGTTTTCAAATAAACTTCCGCTATCCTTCAAAAGCTCCTTTCCATCATTTGACTGGTTAAATGGATTTTCAAAAGGAGTTTTGAAGGTAGATTCTATTTTTCCAATTTCAGTACCATTTGATTGGCTGTATTCTCGTAAGCGTCCGCTTTTTTGCTGTTCTTCGCCATGATATATAGGGTTTTCTTGTCTTCGCTCTCGTGTAGAGTCACCTTCCGCAAGATTTGTTTTTCTAGAGGTGTTTGCTCTACTTTGAGATTGATTTCGGCTAATTCCTGCTGCTTGTTCTGGATTTGCTTCGCTAACCACCAATTGACGCCAAGAAAGACTAGAAACACTGTAATCAACATGCCCAGAATTGCTCCCGTGAGAATATTCAAACGCAAAGCGTTTCTGATTTTCGGCTGATGATCTTGGATGGTTTGAAGGTTTGACCTTAAAATTCTCTCTGTTTCCTTGCTGCTTGCTCTCAGTAAGGCGTTGTAACTTTCCAAGTGCTGTTTCGTAACGCTCTCGGCTTGTTCTTTGATAATCCTGTCCTGCTCGGCTGTGTTCTTCTGCAAATTGCTTATCAAATTGTCGATTTTCATAAATTACGCCTTCTAAACGAATATTTCGCTTGCCGTCAGGATTCTTAATACTGATTGATCTATCTGTTTCTCTGGCAATCTCAAAGCCTGCACCCTTTAGGGTGTCAACTACATCTTGCCTATTTCGGATATTTCCATTGCTAATTTGCTCAGCAATTGCAGTCCCGATTTGCTCTTTAATTTCTTTGACACTTTGAGGTAAGTTTTGGCTATTCAAAGTTTTAATTGCTTGAGCTTTCTCTGGAGCATGAGGATCTGTTAAACCATGCTCAAAATTGGTGACTTGTTTCCAGTTTTCTACAAGTGGGCGGTCAGCTTGATCAAAATAAGGCTGTAATCTCTTTCCTGTACTTAATTCCACATTTGGAATTACGAAATTAAGTTCTAAACGCCCTTTATCAGTGTGTTCTATCCAAGTAATGTCGTATTGATCGCGCTCTAAACCTGCAAGCAATGTTTCTTCAAAGCTCTGCATGATGGCTTCTTTTTGCTGTTCTTCGAGGTTTGATTCCTCAAATGAAAGTACCCCAACCGTATAACGATTTTGGAAGTCCAGGTTATCTGCTAATCGTTGGGTTAATTCAGGATCTCCACTCAGTAAAACTGCACCTGGTCTATCTCGATCTTTGCCAAGTAGGTAATCAATTGTTGCACCTGCACTACCTCCCCCTTTATTTCCCAAAAATTTAACAATCATAGCTGGCTAAGATTCCTTGTAGCTGTTCTCGAATAACTGCCAACTCTGCAAAAGCTCTAATTTTCTCTATATCGGATTCAACGGTATTTACTTGTCTTGCAATCTGATTGAGATTACCTCCAATACGCCCTAATGCAGCTAAGAGCTGAGGATCTGCCGCTTTATAATTTCTTTTTTTATTCGGTTTCTCATCAAGGCAAGTATTTCTAATCCAAGTCGCAAGTTCTCCTCCAGTCATTCGTTCAAGTAAGGCTTGATGTTCAGCTTCGGTCAAACGGACTTTGATCTCTTTTTGTCTTTTAATGATTTCTTTCTTCGTCATGATTCAATCTGCTTCATGGGTTGAATCGGCTTTTTTATGAGGACAAATTGCCAAGTAAAGGCAATTTACCGCAATAGAAAAAGGCGAAAAGAGGGTCAAGGGATTCTTCCCTTGCAAGGCACAAAAGGTAACTCTATCGAAAACTTTAGTTTTTGTATAGAGTACCCTTTGTGTGTCCTTGCCCATTAACAAAAAAAATAAAGATGTGAGGTATTATAAATAATGTAAAATGTTTAAATCATTTAAAGTGAAAATACTATGAAAAAATTTGTCTTACTTTTTACATTGATATTAAGTAGTTATCCTGTTCAGGCAGTAAGTGTAGAAGAATATGTTAAAAGTAAAATTGATTTTTTGAATTTGTTACTCGACCAAAGAACGGAACTTGGCGAACAACTGAAAACTGCTAAAAGTACAAAATATATTGAATTATCATGCAAGATAAGAAAACTTGATAACACCCAAATCTATTATTTAGAACAATTAAGTAAAGATGGAATAATGTGGGCAAAAGATAAGGAACTTGCAAAACAAGTAGCAAGAGATGCAGACAATTTAAGTAAAAAAATTAAAGAAGCTATCTTAATTGAAGATCAAGAAATCAGAAAAGAATTAAAAATAAATCAAAATATAAAAACATTTACCCTAGAAACCATATGCAAGCAAGCTGGATATAAGTAAGGGCTGATATCTGATTTAGGCTTGCACTTTGACACTTTCATTAATTAATGGATGGGTATTAGATTCAAAGAAAAAGAGTTCCAAATCTTTTCTATGCAGCTTAGCTTCCAAATCTTTAACTAACTGCTCTTTTTCTAGCTGTGTAAGTTCTGAATAGATAGATAAACCCACAGCCTTAAGGTTTATGTTGTGCTTAATCGCTTCTATAAGGTGATTATCAAATTCTTTGTTTAAACTATGCCCTATTACTAATAGACTTCCTGAAATACTAGAAAAACTATGGTAACAGAAGCTTAAATAATTGTTGGATTTGATTTTTTTCAGTTTATATTCGCTATTTCCTTCTGCTATATAAAGCGGTAATTGTGTTTTTTCACCTTGATATTTGAAATCACTACTAGCTGGCAACTTATCTGACGTATACCGAAGCTTCGATACAGTACCGTTTAAATCCTGCTTTAAATGCAAAGCCCCGTGTAGATAGTAAAAGCGAGCTTTAGATGTTTGTGTATTTGTTGGATCAAAGGCATTGCTGTCATTACTCCAAAAAAAATCTGCAATGGTGTTGGGGTTTAAAGCACCATAAGATGACCAATATAAGATTAGGTCATAACAAGTAGTAAAAACATTTTTAAATGACTTAATTTCTTGTGCGAGTGCTGATTTATCCAGTTTTGAATACTCGACATGCACAGCATAAACAGTATTAAAAAGATTCTGTTGTACTGTTTCATAGAGTTGAAGATATCGTTCAGTTTCTTCACCCAGAGAGTTTTTAACTAAAATAGTATAAGCTATAGCTCTTAAAACTTCTTCAAAATTAATATCTTGCAGATTTTTAAAGATATTTTGAATACTTTCTATAAGAGGAGGATCAATAGAATTATCTATAGAGTATTTATAAAGTGACTGATATGAATAATTTTTCCATATATTTGTACTAAACCCATTCCCCAATAAGAGGTTATTCCATTTTTCGTCTTTTATATCTTCCCAATTACAAATCAAGATACTTCCCCACTCTGTTTTATCCAAGCAATCACTGTAGCTCTAGAAACTGATATGATTTTTGCTATATCACTATTTCTTAAACCTTTTTTCTTCAATTTTAAGCATTCTTTTCTTAAATTTTCATATTTATTAGAACGAGCTTTCCCACCATTCGAAGAATTACTTTTTATGCCACCTAATTGTCCCTTTCGACTTTGTCGATCAATAAACTCTTGATAGCAATAAGCATCTTTTTTCCAGCAGTATGTCGCTATGCTTTTTGCTGTAGCTTTAATTTCTGAATACGGTAAGGCTTCTAAAAACGTGTCATTTACGCTTAAACACTGTTTAGTGACTTCTTCTAGCCAGATACTATAAATACCACCTCGATGCGCTCTAACAGCCGTATATGCCCATTTACGCACGGTATCAAATAGTGTGCAATTACGTCCAAGTCCTGAAACTTCCTGTTTTTTGCTTAATTTCTTAGGTAGCTCTACAAAATCGGCTAAATAATCGAGCGTATAGGCTTGTTCACTCCAAAAAGTGACACGCCAATCTTTATGAAATGGATTCTTCGTAATGAGATGACTGTAGCCAACGTCTGCTCCAAGTTTATTGGCAAGTCCTGCCTGAACCTTTGAGGCATAGGCTATTGCTTTTTGACTCGCTAATTCACTGGTACACAGTGGAATTTCTAATTTATAGCAAATATGAGCATGACCATTTTTTAAGGTCTGCGCTGTCCAATAGGGCATTGGCAAATTTTCATCATGCCATGCCATGACAGCATCTGAACGATCTATATCAAAAAAGAAGTAATGAAGCATACAAGGCTGATTACCCTGTATGTATTGCATGTTAATTGCCGTTTTTTTCGGTCTTATTTGTAAGCCATACAATAAATCATCTGCACAGTATGGTTTATGAGCAAGATTTTCAAAAAAATCGCTTAATTGAGCGTTATTCACCTTTTGCAACGTCCTGTATGTTGCAAATGCTCAAAACATCAGTAAAATACAAGTATCGGATTTGAGTTTACAGATGCTTTAAGTATTTGTTAAACAAAGAAAAGAAAGCGGGTCGCCAAACCTGCTTTTTTTTCGCCTGAAAGAAAATCTAACACAACTTTAATAGTTTTAAAAGTTATTGATTTTCTTAATCTTATAGCCGTTTTTTTTGCCAATATACGGCATATAATCTAATTAAATATTTCTCGAAGTATGCAAGATTCTTAAAATAAAAACTCGC
>NZ_JAYWYX010000055.1:0-5221 GCF_048147925.1 Acinetobacter sp. 226
TTTTAGGAGTATGTTTATTCATTTTGAAATTATAGGACTGAATAAACCTTATAGGCTAGGTTTGTGCAACAAAGCCTTAAATTGGCTGAAAGTGATCAATTTAGAATTAGAAATCCCAAAGCAATCATAGAGTCCTTGAGCGAAAATATATTGGACTATCTTCGTGCATCAAATGAGGTTCAATTATTCGATGGATTGCGAACATCTATAGAACTTTCAATTTCAAATGTTATGGCGACAGGCCTTGGCACCCAACATTATCGACATGATAAAAAGAAGTAATTTAAATGGTGTAATGAAAAATCCTGTAAAAAGACTCAAAATCTTGCAATAAGTACAAGGGCAACGTAAGATGAGGAGTGAAGTCATTTTAAATTCCTTGTACGGCAATTTGCATTACATGGAACAAACCCACAATAGTTACCGCTATTGTGGGTCATTAGCCCCTCTTCTTAACTAAGTTATAAGAAAAATACCTCTATCATTCGATTGATTCCTTTATATAAATAATAAAGTAAATATATGTTTTCGATGAAGCTTTATAAAATTCAGTATTAGACCTGTAGGGAAAACTTATCAAACGAAGTATTAGTTAATCCTTTTCTTCAACTTCTTCCTTAAACTCAAACAAATCATTCATCGTACAGTTAAAGTACTTACACAACTTATCGGCGACTGGTAATTCAATACGTACAGCACGGTCATAATACATACTTGTGAGCGTATTGCGATTGATACCTGTTGCATGCACCACTTCACTTAATTTTAAAATTTTTCTATCGCCCATGAGGCTAGATAACTTACAAGTAATCATATTTAAATTAATTTACAAAAAATAACTTGCTGCGGGTTATTTAAAGTTGTTGCCTGAGTAATACTTTGCTAAAATTAACCTACAGCAGGTTATTAAAACTTATAGAAAGTATATTTTATCCATTTCAACTAAATTATAACTTTTTAAGTATAAGGATTGAACCTGCACTAGATTATTTTGTGGAGATGACCGCCGTGTTAACAAATGAGTTATTGATCAGCCAGCAAGCTCGTGACTTAGGAAATCAATTAATTAAAGAAATGAACATCAATAGAAGTTATGGAATGGCTAATTTTCTTGGAGTAAATACTTGCTATGATAATCATCAGGCTGTACTTATTTGGACATTTCAACTGCTTGAAAGGGAACCTGCCTTAAATGAATTAGCAGAAATTAAAAAATATTTTCTTTTAATCTTTCCAGATAGTGTTTATCAATTAGCCTAAGTTGTATTTAAAAATTAATTTTTTAAATAAAAAGCACTAAATCAAAGAAACTTTCTTTAAAAATACCTATTAATTCATACGATTTACAGAATATATGAAGCATAAATTCTTGTTCCTGCTCTATCACTCACTCCTACTAGACATTAGTACAGACTAAAATTACATCGCTCTTTTTGCTGATACTAAACAATTTATGTTCACGCCACGTTCTGCGGCTGCGAGGGCTAGTTTTTGTTAAACCACTGAGAACAATGACAATAAACTGACCACTATATTTTTCCGGAGAGTGGTGTAGGAACTTTTTCATTATTGCTAATCATATCAGCGACAACATCAGCAACGAGCTTCTCTATTCCTGAGAATGCTTTAGACTGATCCGCATCAAGTCAAGACAATGATGGAAACTCAGCACACGACCCAACATACTCATTATCTTCTGCTGACCATGTAACACGGTAAGTATATTGGTTACTATCCATTTGAACCCCCATAATGTTTTAAGTTTATGTATAAAAATACGATTTTCACTTATCAGTACCTAAATAATCACCCCACCACTGCATCATTTCAGTCCGCTGGGCTAAATAGTCAGCGTGATTATAGCTGGCACGGGTACGGTTCTTATCAATATGTGAAAGTTGAGCCTCAATCCAGTTATCCTGGAACAAACCTGAGTCATTCAAAATGGTACTAAAAGTGGAACGTAGTCCATGAGAAGATAGTTGATGTTTGCCATACCCCATCTTACGTATGGCCATATTTAGAGTATTAAAATGAATCGGTTGATTGTGTTTGCGAGGGCTAGCAAAAAGGTATTTTTCACCGTATGACCACTGCATGACGTCTTTCAAAATCTCTAAAGCCTGATTTGAAAGTGGAACTAAAAAATCTGGAATCTCATGGCCTAATATGACTTTTCGTCGAAACTGTTTAATATGCAAGGCAGGTATTTTCCATATTTTTTCATTTAAATCAAAATGATGAGGCTCAGACAATAACAATTCTGCCCCTCGCACTCCAGTATATAATTTAAACATCAGTGCTTTTTTAATAATCGGATGGGCATCCATTTTTTGTAATTTATACTTAAAATCAGATATATCCTCCGCTTTCAAATACGGATAATTCTTCTTGATTTTACTGTTAATGGCGATTTTATTTAAACCATGCGCGATGTTGAATTCACAATAACCCATCGCTACAGCGTAGTCATAAATTTGGTTCAAATAACTACAAGCTTTCTTGACAGGCTCTTTTACTTGGCGTCCCTCTATTTTTTTGATTACTGAAACCAGGTCATAACGCTTGATGTTTTGAAAAGGTAAATCCTGAAGGTCTGGATAAATATCTTGTTGTAAGCATCTTTCTGCTAACTGTAGTACACCACAGCGGGGTAGATCGTTGAAGGCATTCTTCAGTTTGAACTGTAACCACTCCTCCCCGACCTTACCAAAGGTGATGACATTAGAGGCCGTATCATGTTCAAAACAGAAATTATTATCTTTAAAGTCATCTCTGACTTGTCGTGCCTTTTTCAGCGATAAATCAGGATAAAGACCTAACTGAATGCGTCGACGTTTTTTAGTTTGTGGATCTGTATAGCGATAGCACCAAGATTTTCTTCCACTCGGTTCAATCTTCAGGCTAAGCCCATCTTCATCGGATAAAAAACAGGTTTTTTCCTTGCAATGAGCTTGGCGAACTTTAATTTCAGTAAGACTCATGGAATTTAAATGAAACCTAATAAGGGGTTGATTGGATCAATTATATCAAAATAGAAAGCTTTATATATGATGCGTACACTACGCATCATATATATTTGTAATATATTGTTTTATATATTTAATATTTTAAGTATTTGTATTTTAGTAACCATTATAAGTACCACCTCTTCTTTAAGTTCCCAACAACTCACTTTTTCTGTCATCAATGTTAAATAAGTCTTGTGCTTTAAATTCTTAGATGACCTCCTCTACCCTTTATTATCATTTTTATAAAAGTAACTATATGTACTCATTAAAATTTGTAGAGCTCAAAAACAAAAAAGACCGCTATATAGCAGTCTTTTAACTTAATTAAATAATAATTAATTCATTTTCATCATAAGTGCATAAGCATCACGTTTGTTTTGACGCAATGATTCTATCTCGGACTTCGTCAGCTGTTTTACGAGAGTTGAGGATATACTTTGCTTCCCACTCTGTGAGCCTTTCGAAATCGTACCCGTAAATCGATTTCCACCATGCTTCAAGATTACCATATACATCCCTCAATTGCTGAAGAGTTTCTTTACTTAGAGCTAATTGTGATGAGTATTGTTTACCCGTCAGTGCATATGCTCCAATAACTTTATTCGTCCCAGTTGTTTCAATATGACCTTTTAATGCTGCAAAAGTACCACCTTGGGTCTGGGTATCATCAACAATAATAACACATTTATCATTGTTTATTGTCCCATCAAATGCTGGTGGGTTGGCTAATCTATGCCACCCATCACCGCCAGTTCTTGATACTTTTATAGCTTGAACTATATTCGTATCAACTTCAAGCCCAAGTTTCTTTGCTATAACTGCTGAAGTAGCTAAAGGAATCATATTACGACCGACTGCTTCCTCAGCATGTACAGGTACTATAATAGTTTCCCGACCATCGATAATTCTTTCTAGTTCAGCAATCGCCTCATCCGAAACTAAATCTTTAGCTAAAATATACGCACTTTCAACATCCCCTGCTTTAGCAGCTTCATACATGTAATGAGAGGTTGCATCTCCAAGACCACGGTCAATAACCGTTTTAGGAAACATATTCCAATCTGTGCGATATAACTTCATATTTTTAAATAAGTTTTAATGATGGCTAGCATTAAATTTTACACTAAATTTACCGCTAGCATCTCTTGGATATTATTTTTCGTATCAGGCAGCACTCTCAAAAGCCGTTTGTTTGGACAGTCCCCATGATCATACACGAGGCAGCTTCAAATACTTATGGGCCCATCCTATCCAGTTGTATCTTCTTGCATCACATGAATATTGTATACTCATTTTGACTACTTGAAAATTATGGAACAACGTCAATAAAAACAATAACTCTAGAGTCTTTAGTCGACATTCCTAAAAAGGTAAATTCAACATTTCTTTCCATATCATTTCTTTGTGTCTCTGGATGAACAAAAGAAACATAGCTTATTTCAAAGAATCGGGCTAGGGTTTTTATGCCAATGATTTTGTTCTCTTCATTAGCAATTAAAACATCTAATTCCAGATCAAACTCTTCTAATTATTTAATTAAATCTTTAACTTTCATTTTACTAAGTTCCACCACCCAACTAAACATGTAATAATATAAAAAATAACTTTGAGAATAACCTGATGCCCTATGTTCAAGCAATAGAGTTGATACAAGACGAGCAGGATCAACTAGAACATTTAATCAAACATGCAAAGCATTGGCGAGAAAGGCAACGCTCACAAACCATATTGTGGTTGTCACAAGGTAAAACAGTGAAAGAAATTGCGGTATTACATGGAGTAAAGGAAGAAACAATTCGTACTCACCGCAGAAACTGGCGACACCATAAAATAGAAGCGATTTGGGAGGGTAAGCGTTCTGGACATCCACGAATATTACAAGCTGTACATCAGGCACAGATTTTATCGTGGATTGATAGCGACACTTTAAACTCAGAACAAATCAGACAGCGATTATATGAACAATATCAAATCGAAATTTGTCAGGAAACGCTAAGACGATTCCTCAGGGCATCAGGTATCGTGTATAAACGAACACGCCACAGCCTGAAAAAAAAAGATGCTCTGAACGTTATGCACAAGCAGAACAAGACATAGCCCAATTAAGACAACAGGCAGCACAGGGTGAGATTATATAGTCAAACTACTTTATTATTCATACAGGATTCGAAAAAAACTCGAAATAACTCATCGACTGAGTCGATCAACCA
>NZ_JAYWYX010000056.1:0-5037 GCF_048147925.1 Acinetobacter sp. 226
GGTCTGATTCGTCTTAAAAATTACTATTATGCCTTTGCTTTAACAGACTTTTTTGTTTTTTTGTCGTGTGCAGAGAATAAAAAATTATATTTTTTAATAAGTTATAAAATGAGCTTCACAGTTAAAGATATTGCAAAAACATTAAGAGACAGCAAAAAACAAGGAAGTCCAGTAATTGTATTTACAGGTGCTGGTTGCTCCAAAAGCGCAGGCATGCCTTTAGCAAGTGAACTGATTGCTGAAATCAATAAAAAATTCAAAGGCAATCTCAAGGACTTAACTGATGAGCTAAAAAAAGATTATGGTGTGTGCATGAGTAAACTCACACCCCATGAACAAAAAACATTAATAGAAAAACATATTTCTAAAGCAAAGATTAATTGGGCTCATATTGCTTTAGCTAGCCTGCTAAAAAATGGTTATTTAGGAAAGGTGCTTACGTTTAATTTCGATAATATTTTGAATCGTGCATGTAGCTTAGATAACTTCTATCCTCCTACCTATGACTTAAAGGTTCTTTCAGAAGAGTATTTCTCTGCTATCCCGACTCAATCTATTGTTCACCTACATGGACAATGGAGTGGGTTTCAACTAGCCAATTCTGATATTGATACTGAAGCTCAAGCCAACAAATTAAAAAACTATATTAAAACTACTATTAATACTTCACCGACTCTTTTTATTGGTTATAGTGGTGGTGCTGATGCGTTCTTCAAACTTGTCGAAGAAGGTTTCATTGGCCAACATCGTTTATTCTGGGTTGATTACGCTAAAAAACCCAATATGAATGTCAAAAAATTTATTGATGCAAATCCCAATCACAGAAATTTCATTGCAGAACAAGACGCTGATCAATTTTTATTAGAATTAGCAATGGAGTTAAAATGCTTTCCTACAAATATGTTTGAAGACCCTATTAAACATATGCAAGAAGTTTTCGAGCTTATTAATGATTTCCCTCTTTCAGCAAAAAATGATCAAGTTGATATTCTTCAAGATACAAAAAAAACCTTAGAGATCACAAATCAAGCCAAACCTGCAATTGCTACAATAAAATTGGCTGAATTACTACATCATAAAAAATTTGATACTATTATTAATCAAACCACTTCATTAAATGTAGAGCATGAACCAGTCAGTAAAATATTAGCTTCCGCACATCTTGGCAAAGCTTTATCATTTTTAACAAAGGATGATAAGCAATTTGAGAAATACTTTAACAAAGCTATAGAAATAAAACCTAAATTTTATCAAGCTTATGCTCAAGTAGCTATTACATTAACTCACACACTAAAAGATTCATTTTTAGAACAATCAGTTTTTTATTATGAGAAATGTTTAACCATAAAACCTAATTTCAAGGATGATTTTTTCTTTGGTAATTACGGTAGTACTCTCTTAAGACTGGCTCAAATTAAAGAAGATGAAGATCTCTTTAAACAAGCTTTTGAGAAGTACGAGAAAGCCTTAAAAATTCAGCCTGATCATCCAAACAACCTTGGTAATTATGGTAGTGCTCTCATAGGACTCGCTCAAATTAAACAAGATGAAGAGCTCTTTAAACAAGCTTTTGAGAAGTACGAGAAAGCCTTAAAAATTCAGCCTGATCATGCTGAACATCTCGGCAATTATGGTAATGCTCTCTTAAGACTGGCTCAAATTAAAGAAGATGAAGAGCTCTTTAAACAAGCTTTTGAGAAGTACGAGGAAGCCTTAAAAATTCAGCCTGATCATGCTGAACATCTCGGCAATTATGGTAATGTTCTCTTAGGACTCGCGCGAATTAAACAAGATGAAGAGCTCTTTAAACAAGCTTTTGAGAAGTACGAGAAAGCCTTAAAAATTCAGCCTGATCATCCAAACAACCTTGGTAATTATGGTAGTGCTCTCTTAGGACTCGCTCGAATTAAACAAGATGAAGATGTCTTTAAGAAAGCCCTAAACTACCTCACAGAAGCTTTAAAAATTCAACCTAACCATACTTATAACTTAGCCTGTTACTATGCACTCACTAACCAGCCCAAACAATGCAAAGAACACCTACTTCATGCAGAAAAGCATAACACTCTACCAAATAATGCTTATATATACATAATTAAAGATAAAGATTTAGATAACGTCCGCAATGAACAATGGTTTATTGAACTTCTAGAACTTCTAAAAGCTAAAGTAGAAAATAATTAAACTGCCCAAATAAAAAACCCGCACTAAGCGGGTTTTTTATTACTTCAAAATCTTAAGCAGATTTCTTTGCTTGTGCATTCTTACGAATTGTAATCATAACCAGTTGAACTGCTGCTGGGGTTACACCTGGAATACGGCTTGCTTGCGCTAAAGTCTCAGGACGAACATCTTTCAGTTTCAGAGTAATTTCACGAGACAGACCAGACACGATGTCATAGTTAAAATCAGCAGGAATACGGGTTTCTTCCAGGCGTTTCATTTGTGCCACGTCTTCATGCTGACGGTTAATATAACCCGCATATTTCACTGCAATTTCAATTTGCTCACCGACAAATGGTGAGACTTCAGAATTGGTCAATTCTGCAATTTGAGCAAATGAAATATTAGGACGTTTCAACAAATCAATTGCCGAACACTCTTTAGACAGGTCTGCACTGGTCATCTCAACGAATTTTTTACCCATTGGATTGTTTGGTGCTGCCCACAGATGCTGCAAACGACCTGTTTCTTTTTCTACTGCTTCCATTTTCTCGCAGTATGCAGCCCAACGCTCGTCATCCACCAGTCCCATTTCACGACCGATTGGTGTTAAACGCTGGTCTGCGTTGTCTTCACGAAGCATTAAACGGTATTCGGCACGCGAGGTAAACATACGGTACGGTTCTTTGGTACCTAATGTGATCAGGTCATCCACAAGTACACCCATATACGCTTCATCACGTTTTGGTGTCCATTGCTCTTGATCCCATGCACGACGTGCAGCATTCAAACCTGCCAGCAAACCTTGTGCACCTGCTTCTTCATAACCGGTAGTACCGTTGATTTGGCCAGCAAAATACAGATTATTGATCGCTTTGGTTTCAAGCGTGAACTTCAACGCTTGCGGGTTGAAATAATCGTACTCAATCGCATAACCCGGACGAAGAATATGCGCATTCTCCATACCACGGATAGAACGTACCAGTTCAAACTGAACGTCAAATGGTAATGATGTTGAAATACCGTTCGGATAAAGCTCGTGTGTATCCAGACCTTCAGGCTCTAGGAAAACCTGATGCGAGTCTTTATCGGCGAAACGGTGAATCTTATCTTCAATCGACGGACAGTAACGTGGCCCCACCCCTTCAATCACCCCGGTATACATCGGTGAACGGTCTAAACCGCCACGAATGATTTCATGCGTGCGCTCATTGGTATGCGTAATATAGCAATTTACCTGCTCAGGGTGCATTGATGCATCCCCCATGAATGACATGGTCGGAGACGGGAAATCACCCGGCTGTGGCGTCATCACAGAGAAATCAACCGAACGCGCATCAATCCGTGGTGGTGTACCTGTTTTTAAACGACCTACCGGCAGTTGCAGCTCACGTAAACGATGGGCAAGTGAAATAGACGGTGGATCACCGGCACGACCACCACTGGATTTTTCCAACCCCACGTGAATTACGCCGCCCAAAAAGGTCCCTGCGGTGAGCACAACGGTTTTCGCATCAAAGCGAATACCCATTTGGGTTACAACACCTTTAACAGTATCGCCTTCAAGAATCAGGTCATCTGCTGCTTGCTGGAAAATATCTAAGTTCGCTTGGTTTTCTAATGTTTCGCGAATAGCGGCTTTATATCGCACACGGTCAGCCTGCGCGCGAGTGGCACGAACCGCTGCACCTTTACGTGAATTTAAAATACGGAATTGAATACCGCCTTTATCGGCAGCCAGCGCCATAGCGCCGCCCAAGGCATCAATTTCACGTACTAAATGCGATTTACCAATACCCCCGATGGCCGGGTTACAGCTCATCTGCCCTAAAGTCTCAATGTTGTGAGTTAAGAGTAAAGTCTGTCGGCCCATACGCGCCGCAGCTAAGGCCGCTTCCGTACCGGCGTGACCGCCACCGATAACAATAACATCGTATACTTTAGGATAGTGCATAGTGGTAAATTGAGAGATAAAAAGAATAGCTGGGCATTATAGCAAATTTCATTCTAAAGTAGACGAATTCAATCGATTTTATCTTGATATAACAACCTTTATATAGCAATTGGATAATGCAATGTAATTTAACTTTGCAGAGTAACTATATAAATTAAACATATAAGCCAAAAAATTTACTCGATTTACATTGTTTAATTTCGCATATTTTTTAATCTATACATTGATGACATTACAAACAAAGGTATAGAAGATGAATAAGAATATTTTGCTCTCAACTGTTTTATGTGGCTTATGTCTTGCTCCATTTGCTGCTATCGCAAATGATAAAATTGCGACCAGTTATAATGCTCAAAAGTACCAACAGGTTTGTAAAGGCAAAACCCAAGGTGCTCAAGTCAGTTACAGTACACGCGGGGTTCTCTTTAATGGCACCTGTGAACCACGTTTCTTCCCTGCCGGTAATCCTAGTTCTATCATAGGTGACGAGCCTGAACTTTATACTGCATGTACAAGCACAAGTGGCACAGCCACAGCGACCATTAATGGTACACAAATGAGCGGTAAGTGTGCTTTAGGCTTTACTCCACCGCACCCTCCTGTATCACAAATGATGCAGAATCAGTCACAAATGCAAAATCAGCGTATGCAACAACAAAACAATACTCAACCAATGCAACAGGGTTCTCAAACACAGCCCGGCATGTAATATGTAAGCAGTCCTATCCATAAACTGGCTGCATTACAAGAAAAAGTTATGACGGGCAAAGTGACTGCATTTTGCTCGTTTTTATTGCTTATTTATTCATCTAAGCTAAACTCGAAATATATCTATAAATGTATACTCTGCACACGACAAAAAAACAAAAAAGTCTGTTAAAGCAAAGGCATAATAGTAATTTTTAAGACGAATCAGACCA
>NZ_JAYWYX010000057.1:0-5023 GCF_048147925.1 Acinetobacter sp. 226
AAGTTCGCACCCATTCGGGATGCTCTGTACCTACCGTTTAAAATCGAAAGGGAGCTTGTAATCAGAGAAAAGGCGAGGGCGAAATTTTGATGATGCTCAATCGCTCGTAGACACTCGCTCGGTTTCTAAATTGTGTAATATCTTAAATCGTGAAAAAGCCTAGTTAGTAAACTAGGCTTTTAAAATTCTATATCTCAGTTTAAAAATGGAATACACCCAAACCACTTTTAACTTCATCTAATGTTTGTTGAGTAATATCTTGGCATTTTAGTGTGCCAGCTTTCAAAATATCCATGATGTAATCAGGATCTTTAGCAAATTCAATACGACGTTCACGAATAGGAGTGATAAGTTCTTTTAATACGCCTTCTAAACGTTTTTTAACAACACCATCACCTAAACCACCACGACGATAATGTGCTTTAAGTTCTTCAACTTCTTCTTTGTTAGGGTCAAAAGCATCTAAGTAAGTAAATACTATATTACCTTCAACTTGCCCTGGATCTTCTATACATAAATGATTAGGGTCTGTATACATAGAATTAACAGCTTTTTTTATGTCATTATCTGAAGCATCTAACACAATAGTATTACCTAGAGATTTTGACATTTTAGCTTTACCATCAAAGCCGGGTAAGCGACCTACATTAGACAATAAGGCTTTACATTCAGGCAGTAAGTCATGGCCAATTTGACGATTTAAACGACGTATTATTTCATTGGTCTGTTCAATCATTGGAATTTGGTCTTCACCGACAGGAACTACAGTTGCTTTAAAAGCTGTTATATCTGCAGTTTGTGCCACTGGATAGCATAAAAAACCAGCGGGGATATCACGTTCAAAACCACGCATTTGAATTTCTGATTTAATAGTTGGGTTTCGCTCAAGACGTGACACTGTGACAAAATTTAAATACAACATAGTTAGTTCATTTAATGCCGGTAGTCCCGATTGGATACAAATAGTGGTCTTTGTCGGGTCGATACCAACAGCAAGATAATCAGTAGCAACTTCAATAATGTTTCTACGTACCTTTTCGAAATTATCAGCATTATCGGTAAATGCTTGAGCATCTGCTAATAATAGATGTTGATGATGAGAATCTTGTAAACCTACACGTGAACGTAAAGATCCAATGAAATGACCTAGATGAAGTTGTCCTGTGGGACGGTCGCCAGTTAAAATTGTTGGGCGATCTGTGGTGTTCATAAAATATTATCCAGTAGCTTTGAAGAAAAATCACGTAATGGTGACTACCGGACATTGTATTTCATAATATTTTTTAATGTCAGACAGTATATCTAAGTAATTGAATTTTTTAACAATCAAAAAAATATTTCGCTACGTTCGGTAACTCGATGCTTTGAGATTTAGCTTTAGCCAAATTTCAAAGTCGAGTCACTTTGCGACATTAGATATTTGGTAAATAAAGAAAGGAACAGAGCAAAGTACAAAGCCTGAATTATTTAGGGTCAATTACACAATAATCGGCATTTTTCCCATATCCACACTGTTTTTTTATAACTCTGACGCATGTTTTCCCATCACATTTTGATAGGTCTAAGCTGTATTCTTTTAGGTTGTTTACTTCCGATCTGCGCTGCTGGATTTCATCCATACTTGGTACAAATAAAAATAACGCCAAGAACAGCACCATTACCAACGCTATAAAGGCACTGGCAAATATGGCAATGAATTGATAGTTAAGACGGCTCGTTGCCTTATCTAATTCTTGAATACGGCTCTTTAATGCCCCTATAGCTTGCTTATTTGTGTATTGTAGCGATTTTTCAGCCTTATCGAGCACCCCTATGGCTACATGGCTGTAAAACGTCTCTAATCGCTTCTTATCGTCTGCTATGGCTTCTCTGTATTCCTTCATAGATGCCAATAAAATGTATAACTGGTCGTCTAAATCATTTTGGTTGCTCATCGGGACATTCCGCCTTTATCTAGTTTCTGAGATGCCTTGCGGAGTGCTTGCTCGGCTCGTTGTTTGTCTAACTCTTGCTGTTGTTTCATTTGTGCTTGGCGATCTTGTTCTAGACGTTTGGCTTCTTGGTTATTTTTCCACTGATCAAAACCTTTTTCGACACGATTTAGACCCTGTTGTAAAACATTTTCCGTCTTTGATTTTTCTTGATTAAGTTGTTGGCTATTCTGTTGCTTCACACTGTCATTGAAACGGCTGATTTCAGTGTCTATGCCTTGTCTACGCAATTGAGTGACTTTGGTGCCTTCATGAATCGTGGCTTGTAGTCCGTTACCTTGATCAACATAGCTACGATGGTCGATCTTTTCCTTACAACCAGCTTTTTCTAATGCAAGATTTGCAAGGTTCGCCCATTTCTCTCGTATCTCTTTAATTTCTTCTTGGGTCGTACCCATATCAAGACTTTTACGCTTGGCGTTGCTTAACTCAATATCGGTTTTAGTCGTCAGAGTTAATTTACTATCTTTGTCTAATTCAGCTTTTCGAGTTGTAAGCATGATATGGGCGTGATGGTTCTTATCGTTGCCGCCTTTGCTTGGTTCATGGATGGCTATATCAGCAACCACGCCATAACGATCAACTAAAGACCGAGCAAAATCTTTTGCCAAGTCCTTACGTTGATCAGGATCTAATTCATCAGGTAGAGCAATCACCCATTCTCTAGCGGTTCGACCATCTTTTCGGTTTTCTGCTTTTTCAGCCAAATTCCAAAGTTCATTTCGATCAATTTCAATATCGAGATTAGAAACAATTTCGGAATGAGCTACACCATCTTTTCTCGTAAAGTCGTGGGTCAATCCTGTACGTTCATCTTCTAGTTTTTCCCCTGCACGATAAGCAGCAGATGCAACCGCTGTTCTTCCCGAACTTCTGTTTACGGTCTTAGTTGAGCAATGATAAATTGCCATGCAGTTATCCTGATGTTGGTTTTGCTTTTGGGGTTAAGGGGGTTCCCCTTACGCAATGATGACTTGAACTTTGTTCAAGTCGTAAGTGCGCATTTCATGAAAAACACGATAGCATATTACCCGCTTGAATTTCAATTCATAGGGTCTTATGCTTGAGTGGTTTTCTATATTCCGAAATTAACCGTTATGACTAAATCTGCTGAAAATATCGAAAAGAAAATTGAAGCCCAGTTAGAGAAGCTGAAACAGTTAAAAGCACAGAAACAGGCTATTGAAGCAAGAGAACGTACCAAAAAGAAAGAACAGGAGCGCAAGGATGATACTCGACGTAAAATTTTGCTCGGTTCTTACTTGATTAAGAAAATGCAGGCAAATGAAGCCAATAAAGAAAAAATACTCGCTGAACTCAACGAATATTTAACAGAAAATAGAGATCGACAGCTTTTTGATTTGCCCGACATTGAAGCCTAATTTTTCTTAGCTGTTTGGTTGTTTTGTTCGGCTTGATACTCTGGAATGAGCGTATTTAAAACCTTTTGAATATTGTCCTTGTCCTCGATTTGTAAATTATCCCGATAGTAAATTAAGTTCTGTATTTTGCTTTCCATCTGCATTTTTTCGGTGGGTTCGGCATCTTTGGATAGTCGGGATAATAGGAAGATATAACAGCATATATTTTCCCTCGCAATTTCATAATTTACGATGTCGAGGTATTCAACGGTCACATGCTTTAGATCGGTTGATAGGTTATTTAATTTAATCATGGCTGAAATCCTGATTTTTCTAAAATTGGATAAAGCTCTCTGAATTTTTCAGGCTCTAACAGCATATCTGCTATACGGATAGCAAATTGTTGGTAGCTTTCTGTACCTTGTGAATATTTCCCCATTTCAGGCATTTCTGACATTTTTTTTGCAAATAAATGGCGTTGTGCATCGGTCATTTTGATAAAAAAGTCAGGTGTGTTTGGGTCACGCTTAGAATCTAATTTTTTCGGTTGTTGTTTCTGCTTAAACTTGAATGAAAACCCAGTAATTGTACGCCCTTTCTTGTGTTGCTCATAAGTGGCTTTTATGTCTGTATGTTCATTGATTTGAGTAATGGCAGTTTCTAATACACGGCTTTTAAAATGGTGCATACGTTGATATTCATCATCTTCAACACCTAAATTTTTACGTAATTGTTGTAGTTCAAAAACAGGTGTTTTACCAACTTCACGCCAAGCGATTAATAACTCATAAAGTCTAGTGGCATACTTACTGGTTAGGTGTGCAACTTGTTTGGCTTCATATTTTGTAAAGTGTTCTTCTAATCTAGTGATTAAAGGAACTACATCAGGTGCGAAAGTAATTTCTAGTAATGCCAAATCATCTACATAAAAAATACGGCTTACCCAGCGAGAGCGAACGATACCTACCTTCCCTGTTTTTTTATATTCGGCTGTATAGCTAAACTGCCTGTTAAATAGATTATTTACGGCATCTTTCAGGGCTTTGTAGGATGCATCAGGTGATACATTAAATAGTTTTGCATAGTCACTAGCATGTATTTCTAGTTTGCTATCTGCCGTAATACCCCGCCCTAATTCCCTTGCATTAATGATTGCAAGCATGACTAAACGCTGTTCCGTTAGTTCTAAATTATAACTGGCGTTTATTAATGCATTATCTTTCACAACTAAACCATTCTTCATATTAAATACACGTTATTATTAATGTGTATTTACACACTATATATTTTATGTGTGTAAATCAAGAGAATTTGTGTGCTTATACAAGAGAATTTGTGTGCTTATACAAGAGAATTTGTGTGCTTATACAAGAGAATTTGTGTGCTTATATAAGCTGTAGTCCTCTCATATCAATGTTTTCAGCTTATCTAAAAGCATTTAAAAGCTTTAAAAATAATTAAAAGCCTTTCGAGAGGGGAGTGCAAACTGCCCTAGGTACTCGCTAAAGCTCGTACTCTATTGAAGCTCGTTCCTCGCTTCGTGGGGCAGTTTTTGGTTAATCTTATTTGTGAAATCTAAAAGAAAAAGCATTGATAATGTATTCGCTTCGCTCATACTTTTTGAAAAGCAAAAGCTCCAAAGTTCGCACCCATTCGGGATGCTCTGTACCT
>NZ_JAYWYX010000058.1:0-4868 GCF_048147925.1 Acinetobacter sp. 226
GTTTTAGGAGTATGTTTATTCATTTTGAAATTATAGGACTGAATAAACCTTATAGGCTAGGTTTGTGCAACAAAGCCGGTTTGCACCCATTTTGGAAAGTTGGCATAAAAGGAATGATCAATAATTGGAATCATGCCTGCTGCAATAGCCGTCGCGACAATAATGAGATTTTTTTGCTCGTTATAATCAATTTTAGCCAAGGTACGAATTCCGCTCGCAGCAACGGTTCCAAAAAGCACCAGACCCGCTCCACCCAGTACAGGTACAGGAATGGCAGCAATCAAACGCCCCATAATTGGCAGTAAACCCAGTACGACTAAAATCATGCCACCCGCAGCGACCACAAAGCGGCTTTTAATTCCGGTAATAGCTACTAAACCCACATTTTGCGCAAAAGCACTTTGCATGAAGGAACCAAAAACCGGTGCCACCGCACTCGATAACATATCGGCACGCAAGCCATTCGAGATACGATCCGCATCCACTTGGGTACCTACAATCTCACCCACTGCAATGATATCTGCTGTGGTTTCGGTCATAATCACGAGAGTAACGATGAGCATGGAAATAATGGCAGTGAGCTCAAAAGTCGGTAGCCCAAAGGCGAAGAAGCTGGGTACCTGAATCCATGTTCCATTCGCAACTTTAGAGAAATCACCAAAACCAAATAAATAGGCCACTACTGAACCAAAAACAATTGCCAGAAGAATAGACAAGCGACGAATCGCAGCATGTCGGCTCAGATTCAGGCAGATGACAAAAGCCAATGTCATCAGTGCCAGACCAATATTTTCGACACTTCCCCATTCTGGTGCCTTGGGATTGCCGCCCATCATCCATCGGACTGCTACAGGTAATAAAGACAAACCAATGATAGTAATGACGCAGCCGGTCACTACAGGAGGAAAGAAACGGATAATTTTGGAAAAATAAGGTGCCAGAAAAAAACCGATCAATGAGGCGACAATGACTGCACCGTAGACGGCTTGCAAACCACCGCCTGTAGTCACAATCGCCACCATCGTCGCAACCCCGGCAAAAGAAACTCCCTGCACCAAAGGTAATTTCGCGCCAATATATTTCACCCCAACGGTTTGCAAAATTGTAGCTAAACCACCCACAAATAGCGCCGCTGCAATCAATAATCCAATTTGATAGGCTTCTAGGCCGGCTGCCGTTCCCACGATTAAAGGTGGTGCAATAATTCCACCATACATGGTCAGTACGTGTTGTAAACCATAAGCTGCACTTTTTCCCGCACCTAAATATTCATGTTCAGGTGATATTGTTTTACTTTGTTCTGTCATTTTTCTCACCTCAAAGTCAAAATATAAAATCAGCTTCCGCGATATGTGGAGTACGCGAATGGGCTGATCAGTAAAGGAATATGAAAATGCTGGGATACATCTTTTATATAAAAATGAATGACTGCTTTAGGAAAAAAAGTTTCTAATCCCAAACCTTCAAAATAGGCAGATGTAAAAAACTCAAGACTATAGATACCTGTGTTTAAATCGACCATGCCAAAATCACTGACGCGGCCGTCTGTATTGGTTTTTGCTTCCCTGATCAGGCGACCGTCTTCTGAAAATAGTCGAACGACCACGTCTGTTGCAGGTTTTCCCAGATGCGTATCCAGAATATGTGTGCTAATCATGCATGAAGCTCCTGAGCCAGTCGTGACAAGGCAATTTCTGCCAGTTGTTGATGCACAATACATTTCTCAATCTCTGGATCATTCAGCAAGCGAGATATCAGGGCGTGAAGAACGTCTTCACTGCTCAATCCAGCGGCTTTGATCAGAAAGATAAACCCATATTTTTTTTCATAGGCAAGATTGCCTTTAAGCAGTGCAAGCCGGGTATCATCATCTGCGGCAATGCCGGATTGTTCATGATGGGAAAAGTCTTTTTCTATTTCACTTAATTCAGCTTGTGCTTTTTTCTCGCCTATACGGGGATGATTATCCAGCGCAGCTTTAATCTCATCCCAGTTCCAGGTCGCTGCTTGTTGTTGCGCTGCACTCAAAACCTCCTCAAGCGCTGCATAAGGACGCTTTGCGACAAGCTCGGTTGACCAACTGGGTATTTGCACGCAGTGCTTTAAAAAGATCATCGCCTCTTCTATTGATGCTTGATTAAATTCAAAGAGTTGCACTATTCAATCGCCTGATTATCTGGAATGATTATTTAAGGCAAGTTTTGCAATAATAGTGCCAAAGCTGAGTTTTCATGATTTTCATAAAGTACATGACTCAAAAAAGAGCATTTAAACTGATATTTCCAAACATATTTTATGATTATGGCGCATGATGGTTATACCAGTGCTCGGCAATATCCCCACGGCGGCAAATCCAGACCTTGTCATGATTTTGAATGTAGTCCAAGAACCTTTGTAGTGCTTTAAAACGTCCCGGCCGTCCTAAAATACGGCAGTGCATGCCAATCGACAGCATTTTTGGCGCAGTTTCACCTTCGGCATAGAGCACATCAAAAGCATCTTTGAGATATTGATAAAACTGTTTCCCGCTATTAAAACCGCCAGGTGAACTGAATTTCATGTCATTGCTATCCAGGCTATAAGGAATAATCAAATGCGGACGTGTTTCCCCTGCCTGATTAGTCAAGGTGCTCCAAAATGGCAAGTCATCCCCATAGTAATCAGCGTCATATTTGATTTGAGGAAATTCAGCCAGAAGTTGACGGGTATTCGGACTGTCCCGACCGGTATACCAGCCGATTGGTGCCTCATCAAACAGGCTTTCCAGAACACTGATCGCCTGATCCATATACTGACGTTCGAGTTCAATTGGCATGTCCTGATAATGTAGCCAGCGCTGCCCATGTGAAACGACATCATAATGAGCGGCTTTAATCGCCTCGACTACATAAGGATTACGTATTAAGGCCATACCGACTCCAAAGATGGTCATCGGCAAACCACGTTTCTGGAACTCCTGATGAATGCGCCAGAAACCTGCACGTGAACCATATTCGTACATCGAATCCATCGACATATGTTTATCTGGAAAGCTGGCAGCACCAATGATTTCAGATAAAAACTGTTCTGACCCTGTATCGCCATGTTCAATGTGGTTTTCACCACCTTCTTCATAATTCAGTACAAACTGTACCGCGACACGCGCGCCGTTTGGCCATTGCACTTTTGGTGGTTCGCCATGATAACCAATCAGGTCACGCGAATAAGGTGCACTGCGAATGCTGTCAATAAGTTCTTGTCCGCGTAAGTAGCTAGTCGTCACATCAATTCCTTGTCGATTCTAGTAAATGATCAATGGTCTATACGCGTGATAAGCAATTTATGCGCCAAAGTAGAGCATTGAAACTGAGAGCACGCTTTTTAAAAAAATATTTTCAGCGAGATTTAAGCTTAGAAATATCCCACCTCAATATTTGCGTGGTTGAATATAAAAAAACTGGAAAGATGTTTATTTGTTTTCAATCGCCGGTCAGTGTTCTGATTTACGCAATCCTGTGTCCTGTTAATTGAAATTTCATAGAACACATTGCTGTTTTATAGTCCAGCTAAAGGTCACGAAACAGAATCCACCATGAATACAAATATCGCCACTTTTAGTCCCGACTTACCAGTCCATATGACATTCGAGGAACATGACTGGCATCTCTTGGCTCAGCACTGGTATCCGATTGCTCTTGCGCGTGATATTACAGACCAGCCAACAAGTAGCATGCTGCTTGATATGCCGCTGGTGATTTATAAAATGAACGATGAACTGGTGGTGGCGAAAGATGCATGTCCGCATCGCGGTGTACCTTTAAGCTTGGGGAAAAATGACGGCCAGGGCGTGGTGTGTCGTTATCACGGTTTACGCTTTGGCAGTGAAGGTAAATGCAACCGTATTCCTGCCCATCCTCAGCATAAAATATCGGAGCGCTTCCATCTAAAAACTTATGCTGCGGTAGAAAAATATGGTCTGATCTGGTGTTCGTTAAGTGCCACAAAAGATGCAGAACCTCATATTCCTCATATGCCTTTTTGGGATGATGCTGAGTATCAGCAACTGGTCTGTCCTCAGATAGACATTCAATGTTTTGCAGGAAGACAGCTCGAAGGTTTTATTGATGTGGCACATTTTGCCTGGGTGCATCCCGATACTTTTGGCGATCCGGACGATGTAGAAGTTCCTGAGTATAGTACGACAGAAACAGAGGTCGGTTTTAACGCAGATTACATCAGCAGTGTAGGACGTTATCCGATCGGAATCGAGCAGCGTGGCCAAGAAGATTTTAAATGGTTACGTCATTTCGAAGTCAGCCTACCCTTTACTGCAACCCTTACGATTCATTTTCCGAATAATGCCAAGCAGGTCATCATGAATGCGGCTTCACCGATGACTGCACGTTCAACACGACTTTTTGCACCTATTTGCCGCAATTATGATAAAGATTTACCGGTTGAAGATGCCTATGCATTTAATATGAAAATCTTTGAAGAAGATCGTGTCATTGTGGAAAACCAGAAACCTGAATATTTACCTTTGGACTTATCTTTAGAAGCGCATTTTCCGGCAGATCGGAGTTCAAGCATGTATCGGAAATTGTTACGCAAACAGGGATTTAGTCCATTATTTGCAATGTAGAAATTTAAGTACAAGAGCAGCGACTTGAGACAGATTTTTCAATATGTCTCTTTTTCCGCTATAACCCTCCACAGTACTTTTCCAGGATGGGCCTGTGTCATAAGTGCCTTATCTGACTTTAGCGGATTGAATTGTTTCCGAGCATAATATGTGTTCCGAACTAAAAAAACTAGGACTTACGCACTATTATTTATAGATTTTCTGTGGCAGCAGATGATTCTTATCGAGAATAAATTCATCAATAAAG
>NZ_JAYWYX010000059.1:0-4725 GCF_048147925.1 Acinetobacter sp. 226
CATACCCAAGTTGTCACTTGAATTCTGTTCAAATGAGCAGAGTGTTGTCTTTTAAATCTTTGTGCAACAAAGCCTATAACATCTAAAAATAGAAATATTATTTTTAGAATGTGGAACCAAGATGGAGTGATCATTAATTTTAAAGACGATTATATGAATTTCATTAAAATTTCCAGATTAGATGTTTATTTATATACTTTCTTTTTTTTAATTAATTTTCTTTATATAGTTTATATTAAACATAAAAGTCTGATTTAAGTATTTTAAATAACTTTAATTTTGATCAAACCAATAATTTTGTAATCGAATTGTTGGGTTAAGCAGAATTCAGGTTAATTTATGACTTATTTAACATAATGGTGGTTATACGAAATTCACCGTTTCGAGCCCCAAATATCAAGTTTATTTCTTGCATAAATGTATCCTATAGGATACACTCTACTTATGTACTCAATATATACCACTGAAGTCTTTGATGACTGGTTCACCAAGTTAAAAGACCAGCAGGCAAAAAGACGCATACAAGTCCGAATTGATCGGGTTGAAGATGGAAACTTTGGAGATACTGAGCCGGTCGGTGAAGGTGTTTCTGAATTACGTTTCTTCTTTGGGCCAGGCTATAGGATTTATTACTGCAAGCAAGGGCAAAGGGTTGTTATTCTCTTAGCAGGCGGAGATAAGTCTACGCAAAGTAAAGATATAAAACTTGCCCTGCAATTGGCACAAGATTTAGAGGAGGAGCTATAAATGGCTATTAAACTTCGCAAATGGGACAGTGCTGAGCATCTTAAAACAGAGGATGATATGCAGGCTTACTTACAAGCATGTATTGAAGAATCTAATGGCGATGCCGCATTCATTGCAAAGGCTTTAGGTAACATTGCAAAAGCTAAAGGAATGGCTCAATTATCACGAGATACAGGCTTAGGCCGAGAAAGTCTTTATAAAGCACTTTCTGGTGATGTTAACCCTAGTTTTGATACTGTGATTAAAGTTGTAAAAGCACTGAATTTACGCTTAGCAATTTAAAAAAAGTTATTAAAAAATGGAGCTTTAGGCTCCATTTTTTAATTTCGTATAAGGTGTATTATGTTAATTTTAGAAAAACTTAAACCAAATCACCAAAAATCATGAAAAAAAAATCAGCTTTTTTATATTATTTAGATGTTACAGCACCATTTTATTATTTTTATCTGATCCCCACTGCAATCGCATTAGTCATAGTCAGTTTTGATTTCTCATTTAATGGCTTATTTCCGAACACAATTTCCTCTTCGATTTCAAGCCAGCATAAGTTTCTAAATGACTATTTTGCAATATGTAATTTTTTCGTGATTGGTCTTATTGTTATTAATTATTTAAGATACCCACTACCCGCCACACATGTAAAACAAATACGTCAGCATTATGCAAAATTGAATAAAAACCAGCAGTCTATCAATGGCTGGCTTGGAATTGTATTTTTCTGCTTTACCTTAAGCCTAATCAACCTGAATTGGTTTTTTATCAATGATGAGCCTCTTCCTCCATATAAAGAATGGCGTAAAGGCGATACTCTTACCTACTTAAACAGTTTCGCACATCCTTATATTTCTGCTATTGCTTTTAGTTTGCAATATGTCCTTATTATAGTCATCACATTAATATTTATGAACGTACTCGATAATCGCAAATACAGATCAAATTGAAATACTTAGTCCCATTTAACATATTGGTGGTTATACGAAATTAGTAGTTTCCATTACTATCATTTAGTCTTAATTTGATTAGACCAACGATAATACTATCATTTAATTATTGCATTAAGTTTAATGATAGATATCGAATGCTATTGGGCTCTTTATCATTCAGCTATACTCTTTTGATAAAAAAAGCATGACTAAAAGCCATGCCTTGGGAATTCGTATAACGTGTATTATGTTAATTTTAGGAAAACTTAAAATTAATAATTAATTCTGATTTCAATTTCATTAAGTTATAGAATATGCCAATTTCCTGATTTACTACACTTTTTCCATGCAATTTAGATACGATATAAATGGACTACGAGCAATTGCTGTTCTTGCCGTAGTCCTTTTTCACTTTAATCCACAATGGCTACCAGGTGGATTTGCAGGGGTTGATGTTTTCTTTGTTATTTCTGGCTTTTTAATGACATCGATTATTTTTAGTGGTGTAGAAAAAAAGACCTTTAATTTATTCAAATTTTATAACGCCAGAGCAAATAGAATCATCCCTGTATTAGCTGCAATGTCAGCTGTTTTACTCGTATTTGGTTGGTTCTATTTAATCCCTAGTGACTATCGTGACTTAGGACGACAAGTTGAGAAAAGTTCTTTATTTATATCAAATCTTTTATTTGCAAAAGGTGGTGGTTATTTTGATACAGCAGAGCATACAAAGTGGTTACTACATACATGGTCGCTATCTGTTGAATGGCAATTTTATATCTTCTTCCCAATTCTCATTGTCATTCTAAAAAAATATTTCAGTTTTACAAATCTAAAACGTGTTGTTATAGGATTATTTCTAGCGAGTTTTATTTACTGTATTTATGCAACTTACAAAGACAGTAAGACTGCTTACTTCTTACTTACAAGCCGAGCATGGGAGATGTTACTCGGTGGGTTGGCGTTTTTATATCCTTGGTCACTTCAAAGTAAGATAAAACAAATTACAATTCAATCATTAGGTATTGTACTTATTGTTGCTTCATATTTCTTAATGTCAAAAGATACATTATGGCCTGGTTATATGGCACTAATACCTGTCTTTGGTGCATATTTAATTATCGTAAGTAACTTCCAAAATAATTTCATCATCAATAACATAGTTTTTAACTATGTCGGAAAATGGTCTTATTCCATCTATGTATGGCATTGGCCTTTAGTCGTTTTTGGATTCTACTTTGCATTTGAAGATTGGTGGATCTATGGCATTCCTCTTTCTATCTTGCTCGGATTTTTAAGCTATCAATTAATTGAAAAGATTAATTTTTCAAGATATTTATATTGGAAAGAGCTCTATAAGGTTAAACCCTTTTATATATTTTTAGTTATTTTAGTATGTGGCTATATTATAAAAAAAACTGACGGAATGGAATTTCGTGTTTCAGAAAAAATTACCACTATTTTAAATGAAGTTAACAATGATTTTCCTCAAAGATGTGAATCCGTATTCGCTTCTGAAAAATTTGAAACATGCATAATTGGAAATAAAGACAATATTAAAGCTATTATTCTTGGGGATAGCCATGCGGATGCTATTGCATCATCTATAACTAGTATTTTGAATTTAAGTAAAGATGGTGTTATATATGCTGCTAGGTCTGGCTGCCCTTATATCTTAAATGCAAGATTTAATGAAGATATTTCATTTTGTACTAAAATAAATGAAGATCGTCATCAATATTTGAAGCAACATAAAAATACTCCTATTTTCATTGTAAATAGATACTTAGAAAGAATGGAAGGTGAAAACAATATTGATAGAGATAATTCACAAATTATTTATTTTAGTGATAAAAAAAGCACAAAGAAGGAAAAATACCTTGAATTTCAAGATAATTTTGAAAAATCAATTTGTGATATCTCTCCAATTTCACCAGTGTATATAGTTTCTACAATTCCAGAAATGGGGATTAATATTCCTCCTTTAATGGCTAAACAAATGATGACTCTTAATAAAATATTAGATAATTCTATCTCATATTCTCAATATCAAAATAGATCATCTCAAATGAATAAACTTTTAGAAGATGTGGCACAAAAATGCAATGCTAAAATTCTAGCCCCTTCAAAAATTTTGTGCCAACAAGGAAAGTGTATTTCTGAATATAAAGGCCGCTCTATTTACCGTGATGGAGATCACCTAAGCGAGTATGGAAATAAACTTCTTACACCAATGTTTGAAGAAGTTCTAAATTAAACTATACATAAAAGATTAAATGAGTTTATTAAAAAAAATAAACTCATTTAACATAAAATTTCTTATACGCAATCAAAAAAGTGAGGTAAAAACCTCACTTTGTATAAAGCCAAATGAATGGATATTTCCTAGAATTTTAATTAATAAAAGTTATCACGGTAGAAGTTATAAGTAGTATTGTGGCGATCAATGTTAAGTAGATGCATGATTTACTCATTGATTGATCATCTACTTTGAAAAAGTTCTTTATTGGATCCTTCCAACCAGTCATTTGACTCCAAGGATACCAAAAACATAAAAAACCCAAAGTACTTAAAATTCCGGCTAAATCAAAACTCTTGGATAAGCCAAATAGACTTATAGCAACAGATGCTGCACCTAAGACAAAACCAAACCAAGATTTAATCAAGGGAGCCTTGGGAGAAGTTATTGATAAATTATTCATATTAGAGTTCTACATTAAAGATTAAATAACTTTCTGTCTCTTTCATCCGTCAAATACCGGTCCATCTGAGCGATCAATTTAGCCCGTGCCTGTTCATCTTCTTCAGTGATTTTTAGCATACAGGATCCGATTAGAATTTTGCGTTTGGTATCGTCCTTTCGAGCCTGTTCTTTCTCTTTAGCACGTTCTCTTGCTAGTGCTGCCTGTCTTTGAGCCTTTAACTGTTTTAGCTTTTCTTCCTGTGCCTTAATCTTGCTGTCTAGTGTTTCAGTAATACTCATTAATCCAATACCATCATCCTGGGAAACCATCCCTAACATAAGCGCACTTGAATATGCATTCAAGGTGCTATA
>NZ_JAYWYX010000060.1:0-4315 GCF_048147925.1 Acinetobacter sp. 226
GAAATTGCAAAAGTGCATATTCTAAAAGCGGACATTTTTACTTTGGAGAAACCGGACATTTCTATTTTGGGCTTACACATTAATTTCGTATAAGCACCATTATGTTAAATGGATAATCAAAATCTCTATAAAGAACAGCCCAATCTTATTTATATTTTATAAAAAATCATAAACTTATGTAAATAACTAATCCAAATAGTAATCCAAGAGAAATGGGGGCTATTATCTGACCATTGTGAATAATATTAACACGTTGCCATATTAAAAGATTTTCAAAAAATCCAAAAATTGGGATCAGTAGTACAATAAGATATTTCCCATAAAATTTCCATAAATAAGGTATTACGATAAATTCCGACATAAACTTAAAACAAAAAAATAGACTAAAAAATAAAAAAAATAGAGTCAGTATAATAAATAGAGTTTTTTTATACACACCTTAATACCTTATTCAATTTTAAATAATATCTAAAATTAACATAATACACGTTATACGAAGCTAAAAAATTGGGACTATCGCCTTAATTTTTATGTATTTTTTAAAATTTAAAGCCTAGATCCGAGTCTAGGCTTTTTCATTTCTTATAACAGCCATTATGTTAAATAGGGCTTGTAAAATTATTCTTCAATAGAATTTCCATCAAGGTCATATAGCTTTACTTCTCTTGCACCAGCATTAAAAAATAACTCCTTAAAAGCTCGTATTTCAATCTTAGTTAAACTACCTTGTATCGGCTCCATTATTTGGACAATAGTAATAGGAGCTGTAAACTTGAAAAAAGATAAACCGTTAGAATGGTGTCTCATTAAAGCTTTTAATGTTGTTGTAGCGCTTTCAAAATCTGCCAAAATCATTCTTGGGTGATCATAAGGTGATTTAGGAATTTCAGTTGCTTTGGCCATGCCATTCTCTGCCATCAAACTTATACGGTTTTTATAAAAATGTACCCATATCGCTTTAGGATATTTTTTTAAATCGTCTCTTATCATTTTAGTTCTTAACTTGGATGTTCATTTAATTATAAATATATATTTTTTTTAATTTCAATTGGATAATTCTTAATTTCTTCTAAAATTAACATAATACACCTTATACGAAACGCGAAAAAATTTTCTTTTTAAAACAATGTCTTATTGATGTAAAAAAAGCCTAAGCACGCTCTCTTAGGCTGTTTCAGTGATTTTTCGTGTTCCACGCTCAGTAATTGATCAATGTTCCACGGTTTTGTTCAGTTTTAATAAACCTCATCCGGTTTTTTGATGAGTCATTATTTCATGTGCTTGCACTGAACTTGGCTCATCAAAAAATTGGAGTCCTGGCTAACCATAAGGAAGGAAAAAACGGCTCAGGAAGCCCCTCTTTTTAGGTTCAGGCTCAACATGTTCTGAAACAGGGATACGTTTGTTCTCTGGAGTAGTCAATCCGTCCTCTTTAACCTGCTTTAACTGAATATTTGTTGCCATATCAGTTGGGTTTGGTGAAATATTACTTTCAATATTCTCTTTATTAGGTTCACTACTAGCTTTAGGTGGCTTCATTTCAATTAGTGTAAGAAGCGTATCGATACGAGCATTAGCTTTAGCCTCTCTATCTTCTGCTTTTTCTAATTGTTTCTTTAAAAAGTCGATCTGATTTTTTAACTCTACTACTGTTTTATCAGTGTATTCGGGTGTATCCAGATTCTGTATTAGAGACGTATCAATACGTTTTGACTGCTTTCCAGAAAACGGTTCACCATATACACGCAATAATTCTGAAAAGTCTATTAAACCATCATGATCACGGCTTAATACCCCATTTTTTATATCTTTATAAAGTGTCGCTCTAGATTTTTTATACAGTGTGGCAGCATCACTAACACTGTATTTTGTACTTGTTTTCATAGTGTATTACTGTGTATTTAAGATACGTATTGAAGAATACAATAAGTGTATTCTTCAATACACTCAAGGTTTGAAGCCTAAGTTCCGTAAGTAAGGTAAAAACTGCTTCTGTTGTTTTGGATCTCTAAGTTTTTCCTTGATTTTTGAAGCTAATATTTCATAGCTCTCACCCTCACGTGCTAGATGAGAAAGTTCATGTAGACGCGATAGTTGATTACCAAACATGTTTATCTGAGCATCTGTTAACTTATAGAACTCTTTCGGTATGTCTGTACTTTCCTGACCAATACTTTTTGTTTTTTCTTTAAAAGAAAAAGTAATGTGAGTAACTTTACGACCTGTTTTTTTCTGCTCATACGTCACACGTAAAGGGCTGTATTCATTTATTTGATCTACAGCAGTATCAATTACCCTTTTTTTAAAATCAGCAAATAACGGATACTTTTTACCTAGTTCCAGCATGGTTCGTAGATTATCAACAGAGATTTCACGCTTACCTATTTGTCTGTATTGCACCAGTAACTCATAGATACGGATACCGTACCCACTGTTGATACCTGCGATATCAGATAGAGCATATTTCGTAAATTCTCTACTTAGGTTGGATATAAAAGGCAAAATTGGTTTTGAAAAGCGAATACCAATGACACTTTGACTATCTAAAAACTGAACCTCTTGTACCCATCTCATTTTGATAGATTTATCGTCCACAGAGAGGTTGATAGACCTTTCATAAAGTCTATTAATCCCTTCTTTTAAATCTCTATAGGCTGTTTTCTCGTGTACTCCTAGGAGCTGTAATTCATTAACACTCACTGGGTATAACTCATCATCTGTGATGGGTTGATTCTTTGGAATACGTGAAATAGCTGCTAAGACAATACGTTGCTCTACGGCACTTAATTGATATGAAGCTTCTATAACTTGATTTGATTTTACAACTTGATTCTTATCCAAAATAAAACCATTTAATTTTTAATATATGACAAATATATACTTGTCATAGTTAGTAGTCAATCCGTCATAGTTAAGTAGTCAATCCGTCATAGTTAGTAGTCAATCCGTCATAGTTAGTAGTCAATCCGTCATATTTAAATGCTGAAACCATTGCTACTAAAGGCATACAGAGGGCTGAAAAGATTTAAAATATTTAAAAATAATTAAAAAAGGAAATTTGAAAAATTGCCCTTGGTTTTCGCTTCGCTCAAACTCTATTGAATCTCGCTTTCGCTCGATTCGTCGGGGCAATTTTTGGTTAATATTTTCGTGACTTTTAGAAAAGCAAAAGCAACTCGGAATTCGCTTCGCTCATGAGCTTTTTTTCTCGCTACGCTCGGTTTAGGGATCAAACTTGGAAAGTTCGCACCCATTCGGGATGCTCTGCAATGCAGGTGATTGATGGATAGGGAGCTTGTAATCAGGGAAAGGAAAGGGCAAATTTTCTCAGTTCGCTCGTAGACACTCGCTCTGTTTATCGACTCATGCCACGAGATTTCATTTTAGGCGCATGTTGCTGTGCTTTGAGCTGTTGTTCTTGTCTGAGTTTCATTTGTTGTTCTGCTTTGATCTCATTCACACATTTCTTAATAACTTGATAGGTTGAGTATAGAGTTTGGTATTGCTTGGCTTTGGCCGGATGTTGTTGTTGGTACTGCTTCCAGGCATGTTCTTTGAACTTTTCATTGTCCAATAAATCCTTCACACCATGTTTTTTCTGGTGTTCATGCTGACCTTTTAGCTTTTTGTGTTCCTGATAAATCTCGTCACGTTGGGCTTCCCAGGCTTTTTTTCCAAACAGCAAGGGCTTGTGTTGATCTAACTCGTTATGTTGATCCACCAGGCTTTGCAATTTGTCATGACTTTGTTTGAGTCCGTTTTTCACGATGTCTTGGGCCAGCTGCTGACTAAACTCGTTTTTATGCTTTTGCATCTTGCCCAGGGTGTTTTCTGCCTTTTTAAGAACATCCTGCATAAAATCTAGGTCTAGATTCGTCTCTTTTGTACTTATTTTGCCTTGTAGCAGTTTGACTAGGGTTTCCCTCTGTTTTTGCTCAAACAGGGCTTTTTCGTCAATTGGTGGCGTTTTAGCGCTATTTTCGATCTGAGTCTGTTGTTCTGTTTTCAATGTGCTGAGTTTTATCTCATTTTCAGCAATCAGCAGGTCCATATTTTTGCCGTATTGCAGCTGAGCCTGATTTCTTTCTTTAATCTCATCATTGGTTCGGCTGATTTCGGTTTCGATGCCTCTTCTACGTAGTTCGGTGACTTTCGGTCCTTCGTGCAGGGTCGCTTCCAGGCCATTCTCCTGGTCTTTGTAGCTGCGGTGGTCGACCCGGGCGGTAGATCCGGCCATGTCCAGGTGCATATTGCAGATATCGGCAAAGTGTTCGCGCCAGTGCTCGATTTCTCCACTGTGTTTCTGATCGAGTTC
>NZ_JAYWYX010000061.1:0-4036 GCF_048147925.1 Acinetobacter sp. 226
GCTAAAATTTTACGTCTAAAATGTTCTGAATAACTCATTGCACCATTGTATTGGTTTTATAATGATTTGACTATATTGGGCTATGTTGATGAAACAGGAATTTGCTCTACCCCTGATAATCGCTATGCATGGACAATAAAAGGACAGGTTCATCAAGTCACAGCGATTTGCTCCAAACGAGTCAATATCATAGGAGCCTTATTATCGACAGGACATTTTGTCACAGCATGTTTACAGGAATCTGTTACAGGTGAGTATTTTTATGCTTATGTCATGGGTGTTGCCAAACAGATCAAAGAGAAATACAACATCCCTCTCACTTTGATTGTGGATAATGCTTCTATCCATAAAAGCAAAAAAATGCAGGCATGGCGAGATTTACTGGAACAAGATTTCAATGTGAGGCTATATTTTCTTCCACCTTATAGCCCTGAACTAAATCGTATAGAAATGTTATGGCGATCAATGAAATATCAATGGCGTGAATTTAAATGGATGCCTACGAATGAGATTGTACAATGGGTAAATGGTATCTCAAGAGGGTTTGGTAATAAATACTTGTTTACTTTTTAGGAGTGACTTATCAACCTCTATGAATTATTTAAAAAATTAGCACAATGAAACTTGTGAAAAAAATGGATTTGAACAAAATTTTTTAGCAAAAAAAGCATAGCAACCAGAAAAATCTTTCCAGCAATCAACAAAAATATCCCCGTGTGCTTCCAGTTTACAACATTTTGACTACCACACTGCCCACAGTAGTAATAATGGCCTTTGATACGGCCACCGCATTCAGGACAATTTTTATGATTAATGAATAAGTTACTCAACGTCTCTTCTCCAAAATTCTTATTATCAAGTTGTAAGTGAAGATAGCACACATTTATAAAAATGTCTTTTTTAAAACATCAAAAGATGTTATAAAAAAGACATTCGCTACTTTAGGATAACTTTTAAGATGAATTTAAATCTCCTTGATGAAGAATCAATCCAACCTTCTGAACCCACGCCATGTGATTTTTTCAAAGGTGAAAATGCTATCAAAAAAGCTAAACAGTTAGGATTACCTGATCTCGAGTTAGTCAGAAACGCAATTATGATCGGTGATGCTGACTATAGAACAAATACTCACTATAACCGTGCACGCTTTATTGCACGATGGGGAAAAATTGGAGAACAGATTGCTTTACTGCTTCGACAATCTGATCCTGCTTGGATATTCCACAATGACAGCCAGCCAAGAATTGAGAATACAGTAAAGAAAATACAAATTATCTTTATGAGCGGGAATATTGCATTGGGGTTAGCTGATCAAGTTGTATCAGCACACTGTGAAAAAGGATTAATGACATTAAATAATATTAAGGAGAATCAGTCTGCTTATGATGATGAGACAAAATTGAGAACATGGATTTTATACTTTCCTTCAGCATCACATCCAGCCTATAAAGACATTGATATCCCAAATATTCCTTTTGAATTTGCATACCCAACTAGCTTCGTACAGGACTTAAAAGCGAAAAAAATTTCAATTTTACCAAGTGACCATACTTGCAGAATTGCATTTGAAATAGATAATACAGTTCCTGTAAAAACTGATCCTAAGCCAGTATTGGAACCATCTAATGAAATTAAACCAGATGATTTTGATATTCAGCTTGTAGTTTAATCTGAGGTTAATGTGTTTAATAAAGATCGTTTACGTATTGCTAAAGAATTACGAGGACTTAGCAATACCGATTTCGCAGAAAAATTGAGTTGCTCTATCTCTAAGGTAAAGCAACTTTTAGACGTGGATAAAGAAATCAATGAAAATGATCAAGATGATATATGCCGTGTATTAAATTTACCCAAGTCATTCTTTGCAGGTAATGACACACAACCACATGAAACAGACCAAATCTTCTATAGATCGGTTGCTCGTATTAAAGCACAGCATAGAAAAGCTAATGAGGCATATACTCTTTTAGCAATAAATATTAACAAGTACTTAAATCAGAAAGTAAAGTTACCTACTTTTCACCGTCCTGATTTAGATATTACTGAGTTTTTGGGTGAATCTAAGTATGCCGATCACCTAGCGTCAGAGTTGAGAGGTTTATGGGCTTTAGGTAATCAACCTATTAATAACATTGTTTCGTTGTGTGAGCTAAAGGGAATCCGTGTCTTTAGATTACCGACTGAAATTCGAGAAATTGATGCACTATCTTTTTTTGATGATGAAAGTGGTAGCCCTTTCATATTTCTAAATACATTTAAGTCTGCCGAAAGAGCCCGCTTCGATTGTGCACACGAACTTGGTCATATCGTTATGCATACGCATAACAAAAAAATTCGTGTCGAGAAAGATAATCGTGTTCTCGAAACTGAAGCGGATCAATTTTCATCTGAATTTTTAATGCCAACAGATGCATTTCTTTCTACTGCTCCACGCTATTTTTCACTAGAAAATATGATTGAGTATAAAAAGATTTGGCGAACATCCCTGAAGGCTATTAACTATAAAGCTCACAAGCTGGGCTTAGTTAGTGATTGGGTTAATCGTAGTAACTCTATAAAGATCAATTCGTTGGGCTACAACATTAATGAACCTGAAGAAACTCATCGAGATGAGAGTTTGATGTTGCCCAAAATTATCTCTGTTTTAGCCTCACAACCATCTTTTGATAAAAATAAAATGCTTGATGAAATTGGAATCTCTGAAGAAGATTTTAATCAATTAACATTTGATGCTTTAGCTAAAGTTGAGCCCCCGAAGAAAAAACATAAGTTATATATTGTCGAGTAATACAAACCTTCCTTAAAAATAATGCGCCTTACGGCGCACTATTTATGCAAAATCCTGATTAATTTTTTTATGACTTCACGCCCAACGTAGTTTTGCATCCCATAAGTCATACTTTAACTGAAAATGTAACTTGCCCCATCATGACTTTTTTCATATAGCCTACTTGAACTGACACCATAAATCCCATGTGTTCCATAAAGCATCGTATACAATTTCAGATAAATTCTTTAGTTATGTGATCAGGCTATGTGCTCAAATTACCTATTTCCAAATAAAAGAAATTTGACACTCTTAGGTGTCGATACAAGCCAGTTTGATCTTGAGCTTAAGGATCATGTATTCCCTTCCTATCATGCTCCAATCATTCTGAACGGCTCAGATCACTTAGAGCTTGATATTGCAAAGTTTGGATTACTACCGAGCTGGGCGAAAGAATTGAAGTTCAGCAGTCATACTTATAACGCCAGAACTGAGTCTGTAGCAGATAAGCCTAGCTTTCGACATGCTTGGAAGTACAGCAAGTTCTGCCTAGTCCCAGTACAAGAATTTTATGAGCCGAAATACATCAATGGCAAGCCACACTGGTACACCATCAAGCGTAAAGATGATCAGCCTTTTACTGTTGCAGGGATCTATGATGATGCAGTGATTAATGGCAATAAGGTACGTTCCTTGGCACTGTTGCAAATAGAGATTTGAGTCGATGATGTTCCCTTTAAAAAGTACTTAGAGACCGAAAACCCTGTTGATTAGACACACTTCACCCTGAGGCTGACCATAATAAAATGACGATGCTTGTCCTTTACGTAGTGCACGCATGACTTCAATACCTTTAATTGTGGCATAAGCCGTCTTCATAGATTTGAATCCTAATGTGGCCCTGATGATCCGCTTTAGCTTGCCATGATCACATTCAATCACGTTATTTTTATACTTAATCTGCCTGTGCTCAAGGTCTGGTGGACATTTACCTTCCCGTTTTAACCGTGATAAAGCACGTCCATATGTGGGTGCTTTATCCGTGTTGATCACTTGTGGAATTTGCCACTTCTTCACATTATTTAAAATTTTTCCAAGAAAACAATATGCTGATTTGGTATTACGTCTAGAAGAAAGATAAAAATCAATGGTATCGCCACGTTGATCGACTGCACGATACAGATAAGACCATCGTCCATTCACTTTTACATAGGTTTCATCAATATGCCACGAGCTCAGATCTGTAGGATTACGCCAATACCAGCGTAA
>NZ_JAYWYX010000062.1:0-3567 GCF_048147925.1 Acinetobacter sp. 226
CTCATACCCAAGTTGTCACTTGAATTCTGTTCAAATGAGCAGAGTGTTGTCTTTTAAATCTTTGTGCAACAAAGCCGAAAAAAATTATAAATAAAGTCGAATTAGCGAGAGTAGCGGAAGAAAGAACTCATCAAGAGAAGTTGAGAAAAGAAGCTATTGAAAAACAAAAGCTGCTTGAGTCAGATCCCGTCTATATTGCAAAGCAAAAAGAAAAAGCATTACTTAAAAAATACGACATTAATGAAGATCTATCAGATGCCTTACTCACAGAGATTTATGAAATTTTAAGTAAGTTAGATCGTGGAATAAGACTCTCTAAAGATGAAGCTGTTTGGTTAAACACAATAGGTAAAGAATTCTTTATTACTAAGGTTCGTCATAAGTTTCATCGGTTAGAAGCTGATTATTATTTGCAGGAATATGCGAAGAATACTAAGAATATTTGGAATGCCATTAATGCTAGTAGTCAACTAAGAAAGTGTCAGGAAAGTATTGAAGCAGAAGATCTTTTAGAAAAAATTTCAATTAATGGTATCAAAGATAAAAAATTATTATCCGCTTACTTTACGACACTTGGGGGAGTTAGACGTGATCTTCACAAGGTCAAAGTTGCTATTGATAATGCATCTAAAGCTCATAATTTAACTCCAGATAATTATCGTCCATGTACTTTATTGGGTGCTATCTATATGGAAACGTATCAATACACACTTGGGCATGAATGGTATGAGAAAGCTAGTGAACGTGGAGCAACAAATCAATCAATTAATGCTGATCTGAAAAGTATTATTTCTAAGATGGATAAGTCTAAACGTAATGAAATGATTGAACATTTATTAAAGTTAGAGCCTTACACATATTCATGGTTAAAGTCTTTAAAAACAGCCACAGTGAGCAATCCCAAAAGTAAACGAAATAAGGTTAAGCATTAGACCTCTTGCGTTAGTCAAAATTTAATCAGTGATAAACGTTGATTTTTAAATAAATATCAAAGTCTAAAATAGTCAAAAATAATACTTTCGCAAGAGGTCTATTTAGTAAAAGCTCACAAAAAGGCATCTTCACCACAGAGTAAAAAGAATGACTTGGTTAGCCGGTTTTGACTTTGAAATAAAAGTTATCGCTCGCATTCCTTAAACCTTTTGTATTCCTGATCGATCGGTTGTTTACAAAAGGCTTTTATAAACAGCTCCACCAATTCCATATAAGAAGCCGCTCATTCGAGCGGCTTTTTTGTGCAAAAAACAAAACCTAACCCGCTATTTATCTTTGCTCGAAAAATTCTCCATCAGCGAGTTAACCCAGCTTGAAAATTTATGTATTAAGTCACCGCCGTTACCCAGCAGTTCCCTTAGCTCTTCTTCAAAGTGCGTTTGCTGTTCCTCCTCCGGTTCGGGCAGCGGCGGCAGTATGTGGGCAAAGTAGGTTTTGTCGAGTAAGCGATGCAACATACGCTCGCCAATAAAAGGCTTATTGCTATTGAGCGCTCTGGCACCTTTTATAATGTTGCGAATATCGTATTGGGTGGGGCTTATATCCGGCACCTGTTTGGGAATATTCAGCAGCTTATACACACCAATACGGGCGGTGCGAATGGAGGATTCCATGGTGAATATTATGTCATTGCGAGTTTCTACAAATTGCCCCACTAGGCCTAAATTGGTGCAGCCGTCAGGCACTACTCTGGGTCTGTCGCCTGCTGCTCTAGGCATAAACTGGGCGGTAATGTAAGGCATAAGCGCAATGCGTATTTTGGTGTTGGCTATAACCTCATCTAACTGGTCTTCAATACCCAGATGATGGCAAAGCTCGGTCAGAATTTCTTTGCCGGTACATTCCGGCATAGTTTTGTTAATACGGTTGCCTTGCTTATCCATCAATAGACCATAAACCCACAAAACTAAGGTATCGTCTGGTTGGTCGGGGAAGTGAGGTTGGCGATTACAGGTAACACTTAACAGCCAGTTGGAGTCAGTAAAAGTCACTATGCCGCCGGTTACGGTTCGACCGGAGTATGGGTCGTTTACTGATAAGGTTTTCAGTTTATCGACAAGGGGGGAGGGCTTGCAGGTAAGGGTGGCCGACTCCCATATAGACTTGTCTACGTCACCATAAAATTTTTCTGGCTTACCGAAAACAGGAGATTTCTTGGCGAGGTTCTTCCATAAGTTCCAGCCACTTTCGCTACCCGGGTCATGCCTTTCACAGTTAAGCTCCGGGGCATCATCCATACCGGCATAAGCCGTCTGTTCAGTCATTGATCCGGTGAGGGCGAACACTAAATCATTCTTGCCAACTTCAATATATTGCTCTTCACCTTTAACAACGGCCTGAATTCCGGTTACCGTCTTGTTGTCTCCGGTAATGCTCATATCAAGGTCATCTACTCTGGCTTCAAAGGTAAATTTCACTCCTTTTTCACGCAGAAAATTGGTCAGTGGCTTTATAAAGGTGTCGTACTGATTGTATTTAGGGAAAAGCAGAACAGACATGTCACCAAAGCCGTCAATTGAGTCCAGAAAACGATGCAAATAGAGCTTGGTTTCCAACACGCTGTGGCAGTTTTTAAAAGCAAACATAGTACGGAATAAAAACCAGAAGTTGCTTTGTAAAAAGCCTTCACTGAAATATTCCTCAATGCTTATGTCGTCTAACTCTTCCTTGCGTTTCAGCATTAAGCGGATAAGTTCCCATTGCTGAGATTTACTCAGCCCCATGTCTTCTGAGTCAAGGATCTCGCCGGACTTGTTAATTAAACGGGCCTTAGAGTAATTTGGGTCGTTATCGTTTATCATTCGGTATTCATCGAGAACAGAATACTCTTCGGGAAGTTCAAGGGCGGGAATGTCCTGGAATAGATCCCAGAGGGTGTCGTAGTTCCAGTTCATTTCACGACCACCGCGAATGATGTAACCGTCTTCGAGGTTACCCGCACCATCCATAGAGCCGCCTTCTACACTCATTTCTTCTAAAATAGTGATATTTTCGGCGGGCATATGACCATCGCGAATTAAATAAAATGCCGCGGCAAGCCCCCCGATACCACCACCAATTATCCACGCTTTACGCTTTTCGACTCCTGGAGTTGGTAAGGTTTTATGACGCGAATAGGGCGATATAAAATCCCCCGGTGGCAAAGTGTTAAGCGGTTTATGGCACCAAAAACCGCCTGTTGCGTCAGGCTCATGTTCAAAACCCTCTGGTGCGGTTACCGAGATATCAAATTTCGCAATTGTCTTTTTAGCCATTACGGACTCCTTCCTTTACTGAATAGAAATACTTGCTGTTCTCGCTGATACCCTTAGTGGTATTGCGAACAGCACTTTCAGTTTAGTTGAATCGCCATCTTAGTCAATTAATGGAGGGTGTTCAAAATTCTGAGAAAATGTAGATGAACAATACAGTATCATCCTAGAACGGCTTTGTTGCATAAACATTCAAAAGCTGAGTTTTCCCCAATCCATTCAAATTTAAGTGACAACTTGGGTGTGAGGTCTACCTAATTCCGTAAATCTATTCAGAACTGCCACACGCGCATGAATTTCATTGACCTGACTTTGAAAATGT
>NZ_JAYWYX010000063.1:0-2858 GCF_048147925.1 Acinetobacter sp. 226
AGGCGGCAAATATCCTGTGATCCGGAGATGTCTGAATGGGGAAACCCACTTACCATAAGGTAGGTATTGCATGATGAATACATAGTCATGCAAGGCGAACGAGGGGAAGTGAAACATCTCAGTACCCTTAGGAAAAGAAATCAATTGAGATTCCCTCAGTAGCGGCGAGCGAAAGGGGAAGAGCCCATTAAGTTATCTAAGTTCTAGTGGAATGCTCTGGGAAGTGCAACCATAGTGGGTGATAGTCCTGTACACGAAAGGGCTTAGATAATGATGTCGAGTAGGGCGAGGCACGTGAAACCTTGTCTGAATATGGGGGGACCATCCTCCAAGGCTAAATACTCCTGACTGACCGATAGTGAACCAGTACCGTGAGGGAAAGGCGAAAAGAACCCCTGTGAGGGGAGTGAAATAGATCCTGAAACCGCATGCATACAAGCAGTGGGAGCCGGCTTAGTCCGGTGACTGCGTACCTTTTGTATAATGGGTCAGCGACTTATATTCAGTAGCGAGGTTAACCGAATAGGGGAGCCGTAGGGAAACCGAGTCTTAATAGGGCGCATTAGTTGCTGGGTATAGACCCGAAACCAGGTGATCTATCCATGAGCAGGTTGAAGGTTGGGTAACACTAACTGGAGGACCGAACCCACTGTCGTTGAAAAGCCAGGGGATGACTTGTGGATAGGGGTGAAAGGCTAATCAAACTTGGTGATAGCTGGTTCTCCCCGAAAGCTATTTAGGTAGCGCCTCGGACGAATACCATTGGGGGTAGAGCACTGTTTCGGCTAGGGGGTCATCCCGACTTACCAAACCGATGCAAACTCCGAATACCAATGAGTACTATCCGGGAGACAGACTGCGGGTGCTAACGTCCGTAGTCAAGAGGAAAACAATCCAGACCGCCAGCTAAGGCCCCAAAATCATAGTTAAGTGGGAAACGATGTGGGAAGGCATAGACAGCTAGGAGGTTGGCTTAGAAGCAGCCACCCTTTAAAGAAAGCGTAATAGCTCACTAGTCGAGTCGGCCTGCGCGGAAGATGTAACGGGGCTAAAACTATGTGCCGAAGCTGCGGATTTGCAATTTATTGCAAGTGGTAGGGGAGCGTTCTGTAAGCCGATGAAGGTGGATTGAGAAGTCTGCTGGAGGTATCAGAAGTGCGAATGCTGACGTGAGTAACGACAATGCGAGTGAAAAACTCGCACGCTGAAAGACCAAGGGTTCCAGTCCAACGTTAATCGGGGCTGGGTGAGTCGACCCCTAAGGCGAGGCCGAGAGGCGTAGTCGATGGGAAATTGGTTAATATTCCAATACTTCTGTGTAATGCGATGAGAGGACGGAGAAGGTTAAGTCAGCCTGGCGTTGGTTGTCCAGGTGGAAGGTTGTAGGCATGTATCTTAGGCAAATCCGGGGTACTCTATGCTGAGAACTGATAGCAAGCTGTACTTGTACAGTGAAGTGGCTGATACCATGCTTCCAGGAAAAGTCTCTAAGCTTCAGTTACACAGGAATCGTACCCGAAACCGACACAGGTGGTCAGGTCGAGTAGACCAAAGCGCTTGAGAGAACTCTGCTGAAGGAACTAGGCAAAATGGTACCGTAACTTCGGGAGAAGGTACGCTGCTTTTGGTGATGGAACTTGCTTCCTGAGCTGAGAGCAGCCACAGAAACCAGGCCCCTGCAACTGTTTATTAAAAACATAGCACTCTGCAAACACGAAAGTGGACGTATAGGGTGTGATGCCTGCCCGGTGCTGGAAGGTTAATTGATGGGGTTAGCGTAAGCGAAGCTCTTGATCGAAGCCCCAGTAAACGGCGGCCGTAACTATAACGGTCCTAAGGTAGCGAAATTCCTTGTCGGGTAAGTTCCGACCTGCACGAATGGCATAATGATGGGGGCGCTGTCTCCAGCAGAGACTCAGTGAAATCGAATTCGCCGTGAAGATGCGGTGTACCCGCGGCTAGACGGAAAGACCCCGTGAACCTTTACTGCAGCTTGACATTGAACTTTGATCTTACTTGTGTAGGATAGGTGGGAGGCTTTGAAGCAGCGACGCTAGTTGCTGTGGAGCCAATCTTGAAATACCACCCTGGTAATATTGAGGTTCTAACTCTGCTCCATGATCTGGAGCGAGGACCATGTCTGGTGGGTAGTTTGACTGGGGCGGTCTCCTCCTAAAGAGTAACGGAGGAGTACGAAGGTGCGCTCAGCGTGGTCGGAAATCACGCGTAGAGTATAAAGGCAAAAGCGCGCTTAACTGCGAGACCCACAAGTCGAGCAGGTACGAAAGTAGGTCTTAGTGATCCGGTGGTTCTGTATGGAAGGGCCATCGCTCAACGGATAAAAGGTACTCTGGGGATAACAGGCTGATACCGCCCAAGAGTTCATATCGACGGCGGTGTTTGGCACCTCGATGTCGGCTCATCTCATCCTGGGGCTGAAGCAGGTCCCAAGGGTATGGCTGTTCGCCATTTAAAGAGGTACGCGAGCTGGGTTTAGAACGTCGTGAGACAGTTCGGTCCCTATCTACCGTGGGCGTTGGAAATTTGAGAGGATCTGCTCCTAGTACGAGAGGACCAGAGTGGACGAACCTCTGGTGTACCGGTTGTGACGCCAGTCGCATCGCCGGGTAGCTATGTTCGGAAGGGATAACCGCTGAAAGCATCTAAGCGGGAAGCCTACCTCAAGATAAGATTTCCCCAGGACTTTATGTCCTCTAAAGAGCCGTTGAAGACTACGACGTTGATAGGTTGGATGTGGAAGTGCAGTGATGCATGAAGCTGACCAATACTAATTGCTCGTGAGGCTTGACTATACAACACCCAAACAGTTGTTGTATAACGCTCAATTGATTCGAAAT
>NZ_JAYWYX010000064.1:0-2663 GCF_048147925.1 Acinetobacter sp. 226
ATTTTGTGTGTAGGCTTCTTCATTTAGAAATTATATCGCTGAAAAACCCTTTACAGATAGGTTTGTGCAACAAAGCCATTCGGATCTAAAAAGTCATAATTATAATAATCTAATGGTTTTACTGGCATCAATTCCATAGGAACCAATGGGTTATCAATTTCAATTTCTAACCCATTCATCCACGGGTAATCCCCCCTAAAAATAAAAAAGTGAACCTAACAACTATAAGTTCACTCTTCATTAAAAGTTTATTTTTGTAGTATTTCACTTTTTAAAAGTTCTTCCTTCGTTACACCAAAATATCTGATTTCCAATTTAGGTTTACCTAGCATTTCTAAAATTTTGTCTTTTTCATTTATGTTTTTTATAGCTTTACTTACACAATCAATGACGTCATTGGTTTTAGATTCAAATTCTCTATCAAATACTTCTTCACTCACATTTAGATTTTCGAAATATTTTAGGTATTCTTCAAAAACTAGATAAAAATATGGATCTAATCTTTCTGCATCAAACATATAAATTAAATCTTCTGGCATTTTTTTTTCAGGATAAATGATCAACTTTCCATAATCGACAAAAAAATCCACAGAAAAATTATCATATTCCATTTCATTTAAAACTTTATTAAACGTTTCAAAATATTGCACTAAAAGGGTCTGTATATCATCCAAAAACGCTTTATTATTAATATCCAATATTAAAGATTGATTTGAAATAGCCTCAATACAATCATTAAGTATATTTAACTCTCTTAAAGCCATTATTTTACTCCATCTAAACGTGTGTTGGGTTGATCCATTTTTCTGAGTGTAGTTTTCAGCTCATTTGTAAATTTCTTTAGACTATTAGCAGCTTGTTGGTTCGTCATATTCGGATTCGTTTTTTCTAAATGATTAAGGTAATCAGTTACTCGTTTCGTGTAATATTGATGTGGCCCTCTATGATTTGCTAATCTTACCCCATTTTCTGCACCATTTATATTAAATCCCCCCTTAGATGCACGTTGGACTAGAGGGTGTGTTCTTAACTGCCAAGGAATTATATGATGTGCTTCGTGTGCTTTATTTCCAGGAATATTCTTTCTTAAATGGTCTCTAGCAACACCAGCAGAAACGTTTAACTCTTTTTCATAATTTTTAGTTACTTTTTTATCATCATCCCCATTAGGAGGCATCCCCGTAGCCGAATTACCAGATGTCGATGGAACACCCTTTGGTGGAGTCTCTTTCTTTTCCTCTCCACTCATGCCTATAGTAATACCTATTGCAGCTAGGGCCGTTGCCGTCTTTTCAATAACCTTGGCGCACCCCACAGGATTTTTCGCACAATATGCTGCAACTGCTCCACCAACCACAATTGGTGCCGCATTACTCTCTAAATTTGTTGATCGATTATCTTCTACTTGAGCTGCTATTAAATCTCTGAATATTGCTTGTTCTTGTATATCTAAGGTTGAAGCTATGAATAGCCACCAAAATTTTAGACACACAAGACCATCTTTTGATGGGCTTTTTCATAATCTAATGGGGAACGCTGACCATTGGAACCATGTCTGCGTTTTAAATTATAAAACATCTCAATATATTCAAAGATATCGGATCTTGCTTCAGTTCTAGTTGCATAGATTCTCTTTTTAATTCGTTCCCGCTTTAATAGCTGAAAGAAGCTTTCTGCAACAGCATTGTCATGACAATTGCCTCTACGACTCATACTACTTTCAAGATTATGATGCCTGAGAAATGTCTGCCATTCATGACTGGTATATTGGCTACCCTGATCAGAATGGATTAGGACTTTGTTCTTTGGATTTCTCCGCCACAAAGCCATCAATAACGCATCTAAAACCAGATCTGTCGTGATTCTTGATTTCATAGACCAGCCAACAACAAGACGTGAAAAAAGGTCAATCACAACTGCCAGATACAACCACCCTTCATGTGTACGGATATAGGTAATGTCCGTCACCCATAATTGGTTCGGCTCAGTTGGATTAAACTGTCGATTTAAGCTGTTTGCGGCAATGACAGCCGGAGTACCAGCGTAAGCTCTAGGCTTACGATAACCACGCTGTGATTTAAGACCATCTGCTTTCATCAGCCGATGTACTCGATTGATCCCGCAACTTTCGCCAACATCTTTCAAATCACAGTGAATTTTGCGATAGCCATAGACTCCGCCAGATTCCAGCCAGAACTGTTTAATCAGTCCTGAAAGCTGTTGCCGTTTCCTTGCAGTTTTACTGGTGGGTTGCTTTAACCATGCGTAATAACCACTGTGATGAACATCTAACGTTGAACATAAACGACGAACAGGCCATATGTGCTGATTGTCCTGAATAAAGGCGTACCTCATTTGGACTGGCTTGCGAAGTACACCGCGGCCTTTTTTAATATGTCCCTTTCTTCAGTAACCCGTTGTAGTTCTTTTTTTAACTTTGCTAATTCTGCGCTTGGATCATTAGATTCTATTATCTTGGGCTGCTGTGGATCATAACGTTTAATCCAGGCATACAGACTATGGGTGGTGGTTCCTAAACGTGTAGCAACCTCGGCCACACTATAACCTTTCTCAGTGACTTGTTTTGGCACTGTTGCAAATAGAGATTTGAGTCGATGATGTTCCCTTTAAAAAGTGCTTAGAGACCGAAAACCCTGTTGATT
>NZ_JAYWYX010000065.1:0-2384 GCF_048147925.1 Acinetobacter sp. 226
TGTGCTTGACTCTTGTGGTTAAAAACAGGACATTTTAAATGGTTTATCGCATAGACATTTTAATTGGTGAATAACAAAGAAAGGCAGCCTAAGCTACCTTTCTTATTATTAAACATTGAATCCTATATGTTTTCCTGTTGGAAGCTCTACATCAATACGAAGCTTTCCTCCCATAGCTTCAACATACTTTTTCATTGTTGAAATTTTAAGGTCATTTCCACGGTTTTCGATTGCTGAAAGTGATGGTTGTTTAATTCCAAGGGTTTCAGCGAGTTCTTTTTGAGAGATTTCTAGTTCTTCACGAATAAGGTGGAGCTGTGTTTCTAAAAGTAGCTCGTCAGCCATTTGTTGAATACGTGCTTGGCTCTCTGGAGAGCGACTAGCCAATAATTCCTGTAAGGTTTTAGCCATTAGATTGATCTCCTAGGGTTGAGAGATGAAGTTCGTATTGCTGATCTGCAATATCCAGCATCTCTTTATAGAAACGCTTTTTACCGCCTTTATCACCGATACACAGCACAATAGCCTGTCGTAATGGATCAAATGCGAAAAAGGCTCTCAGTGGTTTACCTCGATGCTGAACGCGTAGCTCTTTCATATTGGTAAATTTAGAGTCATACACGGTATCAACTAAAGGGCGACCTAAACTTGGCCCCTGCTGCTGTAAAACAACCAAAGCGGCTAAGACTTTCTCTTGTGTTGATTCGTCTTGCTGCTCAAGCCATACATTAAACAGATCTGTCGTGATGACTGTCCACATATCACAACCAAAATATAGATTATAGTCTATATTATATTAATGTATTTAATACAATACAACCTGATTATTAATTGAACGACGAACAGTGTCGCATTGTTTTGATTTGTATACATAAAATAATAATTGTGTGATAGGTTTGACTTTATTTTGAGCAATTTTATGAACTATTTATATTCTTCCTTCAAATTAGACTATCTAAATTCAGAATGTGACTTTTTAAATATAAATCTAGATGAAGATACACGTTTATTTGTAGATGCTTATGCAATGTCACGATCATCTAATACACATATGCAATCAGGCCATGAAACTTTAAGAGTTTTTATGTCAGAAACATTAGCTGGTTTAAAGAACTATGTTAAAGATCCAGCAGCTATCAATAGCTTATGGGTACCAAAATGTTTTGCAGAACCAAAAGGTACGGGCATTGGCCTAGCTAAAAATGGACATAAAGGTCGGGGAAGCCATGATGTTAAGTGTCAGCAAATTATTACTGCTGTAAGACATTCTAAAGCTGTAGAAACAGGTGATTTAGAAGACCTTGAAGAACTACTGTTAGTTATTGAAGGGATTGGCTCAGATACAATTTCAGATATTACTCTTAATATTGCTAAGAAGCATTTCATTGAATATACGCAAGAAAAATGTAAAAAACTTAATATTCCAGTAAGTCAAACTAAGGAAAAAATTAGATATTTTTGCAGTGTAGATAAAAAATGGAAAAGTGATAATTTTGATCTTCCACATTTGGAAGTTGGTTTTGAGAAAACACTAAGTTATTTAATTTTTATTCCAAATGAAATTTTAGAAAAAAATATGGCATATGGCTGTAACTACTTTTACACGAATGTCGCTACGCCTATTTATGTAGATCAGATTCTTGTCGCAGGTTCATCTTTTATTTATTCACTTAAAAATGGAACTAAAAAAGTAAATAAAAAAGAAATGCGTAAAGATGATAAGTACAAGGGGGGCAAAAAACGGATGGATAAATTTATTTCTGATAATCCTAAGTCCCTTAAGGAATACAGAAAAACCGTAGCAGATAAGCGATACAAAAAGAATCAGGATAAGAAAAAGCCTAAAAATGATGATTCAGAATGATCTTTAAATAAAAAAGCCCGACATCCTGTCGGGCTTTTTCATATCGGGGTGCTCGTCTTACTGATCTCGTGCTGCCCATTCCTTGCGCTATTTTCTTATTCTTGTTTTCTGGAAACATCCAGTTCCCTTATGTATTCATCATAGGATTAATGCCTTGAATTACCAATCCGCAAAAACCTTAAATCTATGTAAGTTTTAGCTTACAAAGTTGGCCTATTTTATCCCAAGAGTTGTCCGCAGAAATTGGGGATTATTTCTGAACTGTGACCCTTGAGAAATCAGGAAAAAGTGCAAAAACGAATGTTTTTTGATCAATTTTATTGGCTAAAAGTTACAGTTTTGCTTAAAAAGAAACCGACTTGTTTCCAAGTCGGTTGAACGAGAACGTTCCAGAGGGTATGAATAACGATAAGATACTGATCTTAAAGTAATATTAAAAATGCTGTTATTCACCAATTAAAATGTCTATGCGATAAACCATTTAAAATGTCCTGTTTTTAACCACAAGAGTCAAGCACAG
>NZ_JAYWYX010000066.1:0-2306 GCF_048147925.1 Acinetobacter sp. 226
TGAATAATTATTTATTGAGAGCTTCACGAGCATGTTTTTGATCTAAGCTATGTTTGAAAAATTCAAAAAATACTTTTTGCTGTTTTTCGTCCAAAAGCATCTCTGCAATTCTTTTTTCAAAATCCACCATTTTTTCACCCTCAATTTTTAAGTGCTTATATTTTTTTTCACGAGCAATATTGAATACATTACTTTTGAATGGCGTGAAATTTTTCTTACTGCTGTAATCAATAAATATGTGATCATCAATTGTGTATTCTTTCTTTTTTTCTACTGGTGCAGTTGGTGCGATTTGTTTAGAACCGAATCCTAGCTTTTCTAAAAACGGATAGAACTTTCTGAACTTTTCAGGCTCTAAAAGCATGTCTGCTATGCGTTTCGCAAAATCTTGAAAGGATTCTGTACCCTCAGAGTATTTACTCATTTCAGGCATTTCAGACAGCTTGTGAGCAAATAGAAAGCGTTGCGGATCTGTCATTTTGGTGAATAGATCGGGCGTGTTTTGATCTCGTTGTGTAGATATTGTTTTCTCAGAAATTGCCGTTTGTTTTTGCTTAAACTTGAATGAAAATCCTGTAATAGAACGTCCTGTTTTATGCTGTTCGACTTTAATTTTAATGTCGGTTTTTTCGTTAATTTGAGTGATTGCAGGCTCTAAAACACGGCTTTTAAAATTATTCATTTGCTTGTATTCAGTATCAAGAACACCAAGCTTTTTTCTAAATTCATTTATTTCAATAATAGGCGTTTTGCCTGTGCTACGCCAAGCAATCAATAGCTCATAAAGCCTTATTGCATAACCGCTTGATAGTCCAGAAACCTGTTGTATGTCGTACTTTGTAAATTCTTTTTCTAAGCGTGTAATCAATGGAATGATGGCAGGAGCAAAGATAATCTCGACTTTTGCCTGTTCATCAATATAAGCAATTTGTGAAACCCAACGACTTTGAATATTAGCTATAGCCTTTCCTCTAGGTTCTTGATATGTGAAATATCTTGAAAACAGTGCCTTACATGCACTTTTCAAGCCTTCGTAAGCTGTATTCCTATGTGCTGAAAACTGATTAATATAGCTTTCAGCATGAATAGTTAAAGGGTCATTTGCATTAATGCCTTTGCCACTTTGACGGGCTTCAATGATTGCTAAAAGTATTAATCTTTGTTCGACCAAATCGAGATTGTAACTCGCATTAATTAACGCATTATCTTTAACAACTAAATCACCCATTCCATTACCCTATTTATTAATGTTGTTATTGTTACACTAACAAACTATGTATCAATATGCACGGAAAATGTAGCTTTATAAACTCGATTTTTCATTTTTTTGCACGGAAAATGTAACGGTATTGCACGGAAAATGTAGCTTTATGAGGCTTGAAATGCACGTATAGCAAGGCTTTCAGCGTGTCTAAAAGCATTTAAAAGCTTAAAAGATTATTAAAAGCCAAAAAAAAATTAAAAAGCATTTAAAACTGCCCTATGTTTTCGCTTCGCTCAAACTCTATTGAATCTCGCTTCGCTCGATTCCTGGGGGCAGTTTTTTCAAATATCCACTAGGACGCTAAAAACAAGAATGGATTCGCTTCGCTCATAAGGCTTTATGCTCGCTTCGCTCGTCATGGAGCCAGTGGCTAAGTCGCTTTGCTCTGTAAATCTCGTTATGAAGCAACAGGGAGCTTGTAATCAGGGAAAAGGCAGGGGGCGAATTTTTATAACGCTCAGTCGCTCGTAGACACTCGCTCGGCTAATTGATCAATTTGTTTAGTTGTTCTTCAAAATCTTGCTTGTTTAAATCACCTGAAACGTACTGATCATATAGTTTTTGATGATCTTCAGTGATTTCTAAATCGTAATAAGTTCGATCTGATTTCTTAAAAAACACTTCTTCCAAACGGTTATTTCTTTCAGCATCAGTTAATTTCATGCTCTAAATGCTCCTATTTTGCGCTTATTGGTGTTTTTAGCCCCGTTTGGCTAGGTTTCCCTGTTTTTAGCAAAAATGCGCTTAAATGCGATTTTAGGCCGTTTTTGAGCTATGGGGCGAAATTTGATATTGGCACTTCGCTAACAAGCAAATTTTTAGCGGTTTGGAGATTTATCATTTTCCGACAGCAGGAGGGAATGCACGCTTACGCGTTTCTCTCCGAGAAACAAAAAAACACCCTCTAAAAATACCAAAAATAAGCCCCAAAAATTTGGGGCGTTTTGCAGGGATTATTGGAGGAATGAATAATTATTTATTGAGAGCTTCACGAGCATGTTTTTGATCTAAGCTATGTTTGAAAAATTCAAAAAATACTTTT
>NZ_JAYWYX010000067.1:0-2292 GCF_048147925.1 Acinetobacter sp. 226
GCGTTTTTCTATTTCAGGAGCATAACGTTGAACCCAACAATAAATAGTCGCATGATCAAAATTCACACCACATTCGACAAGCGACAAGCATTTCCTGAAGTTCACGATAGCTAATGCCATATTTACTATACCAGCGCACGGCCCAAAGAATGATTTCGCCCTGAAAATGCCGACCATGGAAAGGATTCATATGCTGCACCTTTAGCTAAAGCAGTCTTCAGCTTACCATTCGTAGTTATTTGCAACGGTGCCCTTACTTCAAAGCCAAAATTTTTCGGGCACCATTAAGTACGAATAAAGAAACCAGTATGCCAATGATTAAGTCTGGATAAGCTGATCCCGTCCACGCCACGAGTACACCGGCAAATATAACGCCCATATTTACGACAACGTCATTCGCCGAGAAAATCCAACTGGCTTTCATATGTGCGCCATCTTCTCGATGACCAGAAATAAGATATAAGCATGTCACGTTAGCTATAAGTGCGAGCAGGCCAATAACAATCATGAGCGTTGATTCTGGCTCGCTTCCAAACATGAATCGTCTAATGACATCAACAATCACGATAACAGCAAGTAATAACTGAATCCAACCTGCGAAATGGGCTGCTTTTATTTGATATTTCGCAGCTTTTCCGACGGCATATAGCGCAATACCATAAACGGCTGCATCGGCAAACATATCTAGAGAATCAGCAATCAATCCTGTAGACGCAGCAATAATACCGCTGATGAATTCTATAAAGAAAAGTAGAGCATTAATACCTAATAACAGTTTAAGTACTTTAGCTTGTCTCACAGGATCAGGTTCATTAGGTATATCGCCTGAAGAAAGCTGTATTTCATCAAGTTTCGCCCCAAAACCCAGTCCTTCGAGTTTAGCCGTAATTTGCTGAATCCCTTCATTATGGAAGACTTTCAGTTTTCGATTGGGAAGATCAAAAGTAAGACCTTTAACTGCTTCAATATCTGCAAGAGCCATACGGACCATTTGCTCTTCAGCAGAGCAATCCATTTTAGGAATGGTGTAGGTACTTGTTTGCTTAGCCTGTTGATTGCTTATATAAGTTTCAGTCTTCACAAGCTTTGCACCAAAACCCAAAGCTTCAAGTTTGGTGGTTATATTTTCATCTTTTTGATTATGTAGAACCTTTAAAGAACGGTTAGGTAAATCAAAGATGAGTTTTTGAACACCATCAATTGAAGATAGCGCCATACGAACCATCTGTTCTTCCGCAGAACAATCCATTTTGGGAACTAAGTATTCACTCATGTAGTGCGAATCTTTTAAAACGTCTTCAGTGCTTAAATTTTCTTTGGGATCAGAACCACAACAGGATTGAGCGGTATCTTCACAACTGTTTGAAGTGTTACAGCAAGGAGATGAAGATTTTTTTTCTTCCTCTTCACCACAACAGCTAAGCGTATTATCACAATTCTTTGAATTGTTTGCTTCTGCAATTGATGGATGATTTTCTTGTTGAGATTTCTTATCTTCGCATGGTGTTTCTTTACTACATCCACAACCACTCATAATTATACCCATTAAAAAAATTATAAACTTTGAATATTAGAATCCCTATAGTTACTATAGAGTCAAGAATCTTTGGAAATACTAACTCAATGCATTTAAAAATTGGTGAACTCTCTAAAAAAACCTCATGTTCAGTATTAACAATTAGGTTTTATGAAAAGGAAGGTTTAATTCCGGAACCGGAAAGAACGGAAGGAAATTACCGCCTTTACGATGTAGGCTATGTTGAGCGAATTAAATTTATTTTGAATTGCCGAACTTTAAATATGAGTTTGAATGAAATTCGTCAATTACTTACCTATAAAGACAAACCTGAGAAAAATTGTTCAGATGTGAATGAATTAATTGACTTACATGTCAGTGCTATCAGAGAAAATATAATCAAGCAACAAAAGCTTATTGAACAACTATCTGATTTAAGAGGTACTTGTGATGGTTTATGTACAATTGACCAATGTGGAGTTTTAAAAAATCTAGCTTGATTATCTAGACCTATGCTTTTTTCAAAAAATCGGCACTGTTGCAAATAACCACGAATGGTAAGCTGAAGACTGTTTTAGCTAAAGGTGCAGCATATGAATCCTTTCCATGGTCGGCATTTTCAGGGCGAAATCATTCTTTGGGCTGTGCGCTGGTATTGTAAATATGGCATTAGCTATCGTGAACTGCAGGAAATGCTGGCCGAACGGGGTGTGAATGTTGATCACACGACTATTTACCGTTGGGTTCAACGTTATGCTCCTGAAATAGAAAAACGT
>NZ_JAYWYX010000068.1:0-2023 GCF_048147925.1 Acinetobacter sp. 226
TTATTGATGAATTTATTCTCGATAAGAATCATCTGCTGCCACAGAAAATCTATAAATAATAGTGCGTAAGTCCTATAAGATTCTGAGAAAATCATTCTTATATATAATATATAAACATAAGTTTAACAGGATTATAGCTGTTTTATATATATCCTTGTAAAAAAAGAATTTTTAATAAAAATTTAAAAAATATAGTATAAGCAAATGTAGTGTGAATAATAGAGCTTCTATATGTTTTTTAATGAATAATAATAAGATGGCTGCACGCCTACAGTAACATTACTCATAATAACAAGAGTCCAAAATGTAAGCGTAAAACTTAATAAATATATTCTTCCAAAAAGGAATGGAGCATACTTATGAATAAAATAACTCAAGCAGTATTAGCCACCGTAGTATTGAGCTTTGGTTTAGGTTCAACAGCAGTTTATGCAAATCAGACTGCAGGAAAACCAGGTTCCCAAACACCACATAAGCCAGGCAAACATGGATGTGGAGATAAGTGTGACGGAAAAATTGACATTGTCCTGGAAGTTCCAAGACATTGTGATTTGGATGTGGAAACACCACAATTGACGCTTGCGCAAACAACGGGAGGTAACTGGAGCGATGCAGGTTTCTTTAATGTAAGCACAAATGCTCCTTATCGATTAAATATTAATGCACCAAATAATTTGCGCAGTGGCCAGAACTCTGTACCTGTATCTGTGACAACTACACGTGGTGGACGGGCTTATTCTGGAGCTCAATCAAGTACTAAGGGGCAAGCTCATCGTTGGGATGTAGCAGCTACAGTGGCTGGTAGTGCGATTGCAGCAGCTGATGCTGGTACTTATCGTGGCACATATAATGTCGAAGTTCGATTCTAATAATAAGAAACTTACTCTTAATAAGTATTGAACGGATAGGAGGTGTGTGAATCATCTCCTATTTTAATAATTTTTTTATTGAATAATAACTATAATAAGTTTTTGGAGTAAAAAATGCATAAAAAAATAATTGGATTTTTATTATTATTGTTATGTAGTGCTACTCTCTCTGCAGGAATAAAGTTTAGTCCAATCCAGTTATATATTGAAAATTCTAAAAAACAGAGAAGTACAACGGTTAATATTGAGAGTACAGGGTTAAAATATTCAAAAATATATGAAATTTTAGCATTTAAATGGCAACAGAATGAAAGGGGGGATGATGTTCTCGTCGAAGATAAAACATTATTATTTAATCCAAGAACCTTTGAGTTAAAACCGGAAAGTAAGCAGATAGTCCGGATCGGATTTAGTCAGCCACTTACAGGTACTGAAAAGCAGCAAGCATGGAGAGTTATTTTTAAAGAAGTTACACCTGTAGAAGACACTTCATCGATCAACTTTTTATTTAATTTTTCCTTGCCGCTTTTTACAGAAAAACACTCAGCACCACAACTTAATGTAAATCTGGAAAAGGTAAATGGTTTAGCTTATTTGAAAGTGGGAAATAAAGCCAAATCACATGCAAAAATTGTAGAGGTTATAGTATTAGATAATCTGAATAATGAAGTATTAAAAAAAGATTTTACCCAATATGTTTTGAGTGGAAATGAAATTAAATTTGAAATTGGGGAAATAAAAACTACTGGAAATCTGAAGTTGAAAATAAAAGTAGAAGAATATGGGGAATATTTAGAATACCCTATCAGTGCTTAGAACGGATTGGCAAAAGAATAAAAATAGTCAAAGGAAGTGCTATGAGAGCCACTAAAATTCTTATGATGATAGTCTGTGGTATTGGGGTGACGCCTGTAAAAGCAAATACTAGTCCGGTACAAGGCCAGACAAAAGATCCGGAGATGTTAATCGTAAATATATGGATAAATGGCCTGGATTATAAAACTGAAGCAATTACTTTCACGGAGGACAGGAAAAAATTTATTGAATGTGAATCCTTGCATAGTTTAGGAATTAAAGGGCTTTGTTGCACAAAGCTATTCTTGAAGGCTTCTTCAGTAATATAATTTCCAGATGAAGAAGCCTACACCTAAAAT
>NZ_JAYWYX010000069.1:0-1932 GCF_048147925.1 Acinetobacter sp. 226
TGGAAGGGATTCATCTGCTGTATCTCGAAATAAATAAGATATTTAGCTTATCATGTCAGCCTATTTGCAACAGTGCCTCATGACTACTATGTCTGTGAAACAACAACAGATAAGCAAGCGCATAATTGGGTCTATGACATCGAGTCTAATTAATCAAATATATTTTTATTCAGTGAGTAAAATTATAACGAAGTTTCTGTAATGGACAGATATTAAAAAGCCCCCTTATTCAGGGGGCAGGTTGTATAGATATAACTATACTTATAAAATTTTAATTTTGTTATAGATATTAAATTACCAATAGCCCAGCATCTTCCACCAAAGTCCGCCCAATACAATAAAAATAGCTATATTGATAATGCTCATAGCAAAACCAGCTTTCCACCATTCACCAAGCGTTGTATAACCTGAACCATAAATAATAGGGGATGTACCTGTCGCATAATGAGTCAGCGTCATCATAATGCTTGATGCTGCTGCCATAATCAGTGCAAAGAACATTGGAGGAGCACCTAGTGCGATACCTGCAATGTAGAATGCTGAAAACATAGCGGTAATATGTGCAGTAGTACTGGCAAAAATATAGTGAGCGTACATATAAGCAAATAGTAAAAGCATGGAAGCAGGAACCCACGTTAAGCCAAGCTGTCCAATGCTAGTTTGTAAAACACCAGAAAACCAAGCGATTAAGCCGAGCTTATTTAAAAAGGTCGCCATCATGACCAATGCAGCAAACCAAGTTACTGTATCCCATGCACTCTTTTGAGTTAAGACATCATCCCAAGTTAAAACTCCTGTAAGCAGAAGGAGTGATAAACCAATAAACGCGGTTGTAGTTGGGTCTAAAGTCCACATATCACCCAACAACATGGCAGGAATACCTGCCCAGAGTAATAATAAAATTCCAAATACAGCCAACATAATCATTTCATGTAAGGTAATGGGACCCATTTCTTGTAAACGGTCTTTGGCAAATTGTGCAGCATTTGGTGTTTTTTTAATTTCAGGTGGGTACATAAAGTAAAGCGCAATCGGCATAAATGCTAATGCAACAACACCTGGTAAAACCATTGCTAATGCCCATGTGGTCCAACTCAAATGGATTTGACTATTGGTCGCTTTCGCAATGAGTTCAACGACTAAAGGGTTGGGTGCAGTAGCCGTAATAAACATGGCAGAAGTAATAGGATTTGAATGGTAATTGACCAAAGCAAGATATTTACCAATTTTACCTTCAGTGCCTTTTTCTGGATCTGAGTCAAAACTCGTTGCAATCGAGCGCACGATAGGGTGAATAATTCCGCCTCCACGTGCTGTATTACTTGGGGTAACAGGTGCAAGAATGAGTTCAGATAATGCAAGGCTATAGCCAATACCAATGGTTCTTTTACCCCAAACTGCAATAAAGTAATAACCTAGTCGTGCACCTAGCCCTGTTTTTTGTAACCCTTTTGAAATCATGATGGATATACCAATCAACCAAATAAGAGGGTTAGCAAAGCCACTTAAAGCATCTTTGATGGCATCGCTAGGGTTATCTGCTGTTACTCGGGTAATCGCGACCAGTGCTATCGCGATAATCGAAATTGCACCAATAGGCATTGCTTTACCAATAATGGCTGAAATAACACCAATAAACATCGCAAATAGAAGCCAAGCATTTGCAGAAACATCTTGCGGAATTGGAATGAGAAACCAAATAATAAGGGTAAGTGATACTGAAATTATGGTTGGTATGAGTTTGAATCCCATTGAATCGTACTCCAAAAATATAGTTATTATGGGCTTTGTTGCATAAACATTCAAAAGCTGAGTTCTCCCCAATCCATTCAAATTTAAGACACAACTTGGGTGCGAGGTCTACCTAATTCCGTAAATCTATTCAGAACTGCCACACGCGCATGAATTTCATTGACCTGACTTTGAAAATGT
>NZ_JAYWYX010000071.1:0-1571 GCF_048147925.1 Acinetobacter sp. 226
GTGCTTGACTTGGAAATGTCCATATAGGACATTTCTATTTGGTTATTAGGTAGGACATTTCTACTTGGGAATAACATAATGGATGTTCGTATAGATTACTTGCATATTGTATTCGATCGAATACAATATAGTGAGAAGAGAAGGAATCCTCATGATTGAAATTAAACGTCTGCCAGAATTTGATGAATGGTTGGATGGCATTAAAGACAATATGACCCGTATCCGTCTGAATCGTCGATTAGATAAGGTTCAACGTGGAAACTGGGGAGACATTAAACCTCTCCAAGATGGTGTTTGGGAAATGAGAGAATTCTTCGGTTCTGGATGGAGGATGTATTACATCCAACATGGTGACGTTGTGATTGTAATGCTTGGTGGTGGAGATAAATCAACTCAACAACAAGACATCGATCGTGCAGTCAAACTATCGAAAACGTTGGAGGATTAAAATGGTTAAAGTAGCTGATTTACCAAGTTTTGATATGGCTGAGTCACTCAAAACTGAAGAAGACATTGTGATGTATCTCAATATGGTTCTTGAAGAGAATGATCCAGCTGAATTAGCTCATGCACTTGGTGTTATTGCTAAAGCTCGTGGCATGACTCAAATCGCTAAAGAAGCAGGAATTGGGCGTGAGGCACTCTACAAAGCCCTACGTCATGATTCAGCACCACGTTTTGATACGATTAATCGTGTAGTGAATGCTTTAGGCTTAAAACTCACAGTACAACACGCCTAAAACTTTAAAAAATATAGTAAAAATGGGAGCTAAAGGCTCCCATTTTTAGATTCGTATAACGTGTATTATGTTAATTTTAGGAAATCTTTAAGAAATTATCTAGTCTTCGTTATCATACTAGACTAAATCCTAGGTCTAGTAAGTTAAGTAAAGCCTACTTTTCATAGAAATAGAAAAATATTATTAGTTGAGAAAATAATGATTGAAATATCTAATTTTATGGGTAATAAGGATAAAAAATATTATGGAGTATTTTTTTTATTTGGTTTCTTTTTAGTTTTATTTGTTTCAGTCTATTGCTCTATAATTCAAACAACAAAATATAGTTTTATTTTTTATTTTATTAAATACTCTATTTTTTATGGGTTTATATTTTTTATACCTTTCATTTTTTATATACTTAATCTACTAAAAATAAAAATAGAAAAAAATTTATATATATTTTTTGTTGGTATTTTTTTAATTTTGATGTTAATTTTTTTTAATATTCTTGATATAAAAGAAAAGAGAATCTATCAATCAATAAATATTGAAGAAATGGAGAAAAATTTAATTATAGATAAATTTACCCTTCAAGGAAATACTTACGTTTTAAAGGGAAGAACGCCAACACGTTATGGTATACCTCAAGTTATTAAGATAAAAAATAATGAAAAACTATTATTCCAATGCCATTTAGTAAATATAAAGTGCCCATATATCTCAAGTGGAAAAAACAATCATAAAATTTATATGATTGAGTATTATATAACATCGGCTTTGTTGCACAAACCTAGCCTATAAGGTTTATTCAGTCCTATAATTTCAAAATGAATAAACATACTCCTAAAA
>NZ_JAYWYX010000072.1:0-1482 GCF_048147925.1 Acinetobacter sp. 226
TGTTATTCACCAATTAAAATGTCTATGCGATAAACCATTTAAAATGTCCTGTTTTTAACCACAAGAGTCAAGCACAGGATTTAAGTTTCTTTGTTCAACAACAGCTTTCTGAGCTTTACGACTTGGCATACTTTTCTTGGCCCGGGAACGTTTATTCTGTTTTTCTAGTTCTTCATGCTGCTGTTGAATATGCGCCAGGACTGAACCTAACCGTTTATTCTCAACAATCTCATTTTGCTGTAGCCCAGCCAATTTATTGAAGATGCTGTAGTTGAGCTTTCGTCCTTCATGCATGAGGGCCACAGTGCCATCCGGATACTCCAGAAATGCAATGTATTGCCCAGCAAGCTTATGATTCAGCTCTGTCGGTTCAAGCAGATAAATACATTTGTCATAGGTAATCGTCAGGTTCTTGGTGACCTTACGCGGTTCCTGCCAGGTAAAAATATCATCCAGTTCAAGATCAGATTCGGTTAATGGTCGATGCAGGTTCTTTGAGTTTCGCGCACATTTGGCGAACTTCTGATTGAACTGCTCAATAAAGCAGGGCAACCAGGCATTTGCTTCTGCAATCGAACAGATGCCTTCCAGGCGCATCTCCTTGATCAAACGGTCCTGAAGGGTTCTATTCGCTCGCTCTACGCGACCCTTCGCCTGTGGGGAGTTGGCGAAGATAATATCAATGTTTAACTCATTCAGAATCCGCCCAAATTGCGTGATCTTGCTGTCTTGGCTGGATTTCTGATTCACTCTGAATACCGAGTGTTTATCGCTGTAAAAGGCCAAGGGCTTGCCGTATTGCTCAATGTAGGCTCGGGTTGAAAGCATATAGTCAAAGGTCGTTTCAGCCTCACAAAAGCGCAGATGCAACAGCTTGCCGGTAGCATCATCGATATAAACCAGCAAACAGCATTTGGTGGCTCTTCCTTCAAACCAGTCATGATATGAGCCATCAATCTGGATCAGCTCACCGAAGCAATCACGGTTATAGCGTGGCTGGTATGGGCGTTTTAGACGTTTGGATCGCGGAATCCAAAGGTCATTTGCAGTCATCCAGCGCCGAACCGTTTCTACCGGGATATTCAGGTCAAACATGCTGCTGAGCTTCTCATGCGCCAAGGTAGGTCCAAAGCCCAGCAGATGTTCAGAAATAATGGAAAGACATTGCGATTTTAATAAATCGTCATGGCGATGATGGCCCGGTTGACCACGACTGGCATGCGTCATGCCTGAAACACCATCTTGATTGAGCTTCTGCAATAACCGGGTAATTTGACGGGTGGAAAGATTCAGGATTTCAGCAGCACGGACTTGGGTAATACGATGATCTCGAACGTCTTGCAGAACTGCAAGACGTTGAATTTCTTTGTCAGACATAGTGATCAGCATCTATATTTTATATCCAGTCCATGGTGATAAAAATCATCATAAACCAGACATTTTTATTGGTGAGAATATAGACACTTTAAATGGGTTCTAACA
>NZ_JAYWYX010000073.1:0-1469 GCF_048147925.1 Acinetobacter sp. 226
TGTTATTCCCAAGTAGAAATGTCCTACCTAATAACCAAATAGAAATGTCCTATATGGACATTTCCAAGTCAAGCACAGGATTCAGATTTCGCTGTTGAATTGCTGTTTTCTGTGCACGTCTGCTTGGCATCTTTTGAGAACGATTGCGTTTGTTTTGCTGTTCCAGTTCTTCATGCTGCTGTTGGATATGATTCAGAACAGCACCCAACCGTTTATTCTCAACAATCTCTCGCTGGTTCAGCTGACTTAATTTATCGAAGATGCTGTAATTGATCTTCCGACTTTCATGCATGATGGCCACAGTACCATCCGGGTATTCTAGAAATTCAAGATACTTGCCGATCAACCTCTGATTTTCTTCTGTATTCTCCAGGAGATATACACATTTATCATAAGTAATGGTCAGGCTTTTCGTCACTCTGCGTGGTTCACGCCAGGTAAAAACATCATCTAACTCTTCGGCTGTTTCAGTGACAGTCCGGTGTAGATCCTTGGGATTAAAAGCCATCTTGGCAAATTTACGATTAAATTGCTCAATAAAGCAGGGCAACCACTTATTCGCATCTGCAATCGAATTGATACCTTCCAGGCGCATCTCCTTAATCAGACGATCCTGAAGTGTTCTATTCGCTCGTTCCACACGACCTTTGGCCTGGGGTGAGTTAGCGAAGATGATATCGATTTTGAGGGTACTGAGTACGCGTCCAAACTGGGTAATCCTGGTGTCTTTCTTACTGCTTTGATTTACCCTAAACACTGAATGTTTATCGCTGTAAAACGCTAAGGGCTTACCGTGCTGTTCAACATACAGGCGTGTTGAAATCATATAGTCAAAGGTTGATTCTGATTCACAGAAGCGTAAATGCTGCAATTTTCCTGTGGCATCATCAATAAACACCAGTAAACAGCATTTAGGTGCTCGTCCTTCAAACCAGTCATGATGTGAGCCATCAATTTGGATCAGTTCACCATAACAATCCCGGTTATATCGAGGCTGATACGGGCGTTTCAGGCGCTTGGCGCGAGGAATCCATAAATCGGCTGCAATCATCCAGGAACGCAGGGTTTCTACTGAAATATTAAAGCCATAAACGCTAGTCAGCTTTTCATGGGCTAAAGTTGGTCCGAAACCATGGAATTGTTCAGCGACCAGATTGAGGCACTTGAGTCTGATCTCTTCAGGAAGCCTGGAATTGCTGGTTTGGCCACGACCGGCATGGGCTAATGCAGTGGGACCTTGAGCTTTGTATTTTTGCAGTAAGCGTCTGATCTGACGTTCTGAAATATGCAGTAGCTGAGCAGCTTGGGATTGAGTTATGCGTTGATCACAGATTTCCTGCAAGATCGACAATCGTTTAAGTTCTTTATCCGACATAGACACCAACATATCAAACCGTCCGCTAAGGAAATTGCAAAAGTGCATATTCTAAAAGCGGACATTTTTACTTTGGAGAAACCGGACATTTCTA
>NZ_JAYWYX010000074.1:0-1245 GCF_048147925.1 Acinetobacter sp. 226
ACCTCGCACCCAAGTTGTGTCTTAAATTTGAATGGATTGGGGAGAACTCAGCTTTTGAATGTTTATGCAACAAAGCCGAATTAAAGTAGAAAATTTTCAACGCCATTTAAAGAAAAAAGATTTCTGTTTAATCACTCAAACAGGAATTACAGTCGAGGATGACTATAGCCTTCAGGCAATTAAAATTAATTTTCCAGTCAGCTATTTTGAAGATCAGGCTTATGATCTAGAAGTATTGCAGCCTGCAAAGGCGGATTTTGGGGGATTCATTAACTATAATTTATTCTACAGTAGAGATAGTCGTGATCAGGAATTTAATACATTTTCAGAAGTTGGAGTATTTAAAGATTACTGGTTATTTAAAAATGCCTTTTTATATCGGAATGAACCTGAAGGCCAAGAAAAGAAATTCTTAAGAGTAAGAAGTAGTTTGGATTTTGAATTTCCTGATAGGTTTTTAAGATTAACACTAGGGGATACTACCAGTCCTTATAACACTTTAAATAGTTCTTTTCGTTTTGGGGGTTTAAGTCTTGGGACCATTTATACTGATCGTCCAGATTTTGTTTATTGGAATATCCCTGCTTTGAATGGCAGTGCCAGCCTGCCTTCAACTGTAGATTTATATATTAATGGCATAAATTTATATAAAGATTCAGTTGTACCAGGTAATTATAATCTGCCTGCAGGCTCAATTGTAAATCAGGCAGGTGATGCGCAAATTGTGGTGGAAGATATTTTAGGGAATAAAACAGTTAGAAGCTTCCCTGTATATATTAATAACCGTTTATTAAAGCCTAGACTCAATGAATATAATATTTCTTTGGGAAAGCTAAGATATAATTATGATTATGTTGATGATGATTATCGCGAGTTTTTTACTAAACTGTTTTTCCGTAGAGGACTTAACTTTTCAACTACCTTGGGTGGAGATCTTTTATATAGTGAGAAAGTAAGTAACTTTGACTTGTTATGGACCCAAGGGGTGAGTAAGTATTTTTTGCTGGATACGGCATTTTCAGTAAGTAAAGATGATAAGGAAAACCAGCGGGGCTATGCAGGATCTGTTGCCATAACACGGGATTTTGAAAACTGGTCATTAGGGATTAATAGCCGGTATTTTACTAAAAAATATGAATACTTAAGTGAGGATGATTACAGTTCTAATCGGCTTTGTTGCACAAAGATTTGAAATGCAAAGCGCCCCTAATTGAGTCAAATTTAAGGCGTAACTTGGGTAAGTGG
>NZ_JAYWYX010000075.1:0-1191 GCF_048147925.1 Acinetobacter sp. 226
CTCTGCACACGACAAAAAAATCATCCCCACCCGATTTTCATAGGTTTAGGGGTTAAAAAGCTAACTAACTGTCGAAATACAGTCTTATCATTGTTAAAGAACACCAAGTGAAGGCCCTCAATCAACACATCCAGACCAAGCGCAAACAAACTGGCTTGAGGTCGAGCGTTTGACTTCAACTTGCGTTTTAACGGCTTATCTTTGTCTTTATAAATACCGACATGATAAGCCCAACAAAATGCTAAGGCGTTCACTGCGACTAATTTACTGACCCGATCAAGATGGGTTAAGTGGGTATCTTCAAGATTAAAGCCACGGCCCTTTAGACAAGCAAATAAAGTCTCAATCTCCCAACGCTTAGCATAGCTTGTCATCGCATCCACTGTTTCTAGTTGATTGGTGGCCACAATCACTAAACCATAGTCTTTATCACGCTTGGCAAATACTCGAACCAAACAACCATCGACAGTCAGTATTCGTCCATGTCGATATGTTTCTTGATGGCTAACATGGCGTAATAACTCTTTAATCTGTACCAACTTGCCATGATGATTCTTAACTTTACTGTTCTTCTTAATCCGTATGGCAAAGGGTATGTGATTATTGGTGAGCCAGTTAAACCATTTTTCGCCAACAAACTCTCTGTCTGCTACTATCATCTCAAGGTTATCTTTGCCAAATTGTTTGATAAACCGCTCAATAAGTTCACAGCGTTCAAGATGGTTTGTATTACCTCGCTTATCTAGCATGTGCCAGTATAAGGGGATGGCTATCCCTTTATATACCACCCCTAACATAAAGATGTTGAGGTTACTTTTACCCCATTTCCAGTTGGTGCGGTCAATGGTTAAGGTGACTTTGCCTAGCCCAAATAGTCGATATATCATTAAAGCCAGTTGATCGTAGTCTATCCTCGCTTCGGCAAAAAATCGCTGTAGTCTGCGATAGTGACTGTCGGTCTTGCCACCCTTAGGAAGGTGTCTTGCTATTTTTTTTAAGATTACTGCTTTGAGCAGTAATCAGGGCTATTATCATTAGGCTCAAACAATTGATTCTTGCCTTGTTCATGCTCAGGTTTTGGGTTAAAGTTTCACTAAGTCTGTTAAAGTTTGGCATGGTCTGATTCGTCTTAAAAATTACTATTATGCCTTTGCTTTAACAGACTTTTTTGTTTTTTTGTCGTGTGCAGAG
>NZ_JAYWYX010000076.1:0-1176 GCF_048147925.1 Acinetobacter sp. 226
GTCCATGGTGATAAAAATCATCATAAACCAGACATTTTTATTGGTGAGAATATAGACACTTTAAATGGGTTCTAACATTTGTATTTCGTATAATGTATATTATGTTAAATCCGATACACCTAACAATAACTTCATATCCTTCTTTCTTAAACTAGAATTCAATAACTTAACTAATTTCTATTTCAATCATAAAATATGATATGTTGACCTTAAGAATACTTCATAAACTTTATTATGTTTGCTTTAAAAACAATTAATTTGGAAAAGAAAGTTTCAAACGAAAATCAAATTATTCTTTTATTTGATCTGGATTCATCTTGTCCATGTTTGTACCCTATGCTGTACACCATGAAATTTCTTAGATTTCAAAGTATCTCTACGCAGCATGCAGATTTAATCGCAATAAAATTTTGGTATGAATTTTGGTTTGAAAAGTTTGCCACGTCCTTTTGTGAGTCGTTTTACTCTACATCCTACAATTTTGAGATCATCCAAGTTTAAATTGATAATTTCATTGTCTATTTAGAAAACAATAAAAAATTTGATAGCAATCTTATTCGGCTAAGAAATACAGACCATACCAATTACACAACAATTGGCCATAGAATTAGATCCTTTCTAAAGTTTTACAACTTTTTGATTGATGAATACTTAAGCATCCAAACACAGCCGCAACTCACGTTGAAGGAAATTCAAAAAATTAAAGAAAACTTGAATAAATATATGACAATAAAGAAAAAAATTATAAATAACTTTTCAAAAGCCAATAAAACAATTAAAAGTGAGATAAATCATAATTTTAAGAGTATGAATCAGGAAATGATTAAAGGATTGTATTCAGTTATTTCACCGAGCAACTCTAATAGATACAATGAATTAAACCCTTTTAGATCTAAAAGTGTGCAACTCAGGAATTTTCTGATCATACATCTCATGCTTAATTATGGTCTCAGAATTGGTGAGCTTATGCTACTAACAACCAATTCTATTAAAAAATCAATTCAGAATCATAATTTTAGTTTAATTATTACAAATACAGATGATGAGTTCGATGAACGATCAAAAAAGCCAAAAATCAAAAATGAATATTCGTACCGAGTATAGTCAAATCATTATAAAACCAATACAATGGTGCAATGAGTTATTCAGAACATTTTAGACGTAAAATTTTAGCTA
>NZ_JAYWYX010000077.1:0-1166 GCF_048147925.1 Acinetobacter sp. 226
GTCTTAGGATCAAACCAGATTGAAATATTTCCTCGCTTGATTAAAGCTTGGTTATACGAGGACCAATTGGTTGTACGGTAGATTTTAGGTGCAGGCTTCTTCATCTGGAAATTATATTGCTGAAGAAGCCTTCAAGAATAGCTTTGTGCAACAAAGCCTATGATAATTAATGAAATTGTAATAACTATTCATAATGACCATTATGTAAAATGGATATGATAGAAGTGTACTAGTGAGTACACTTCTATCATAAAAAAGAGAGCTGCTAGCTCTCTTTTTTATGTTTTATTCAAAATGAAGTTGATATTTATCCGTCGTAATCTTGATCTTGAGGTTCTTATATTTTCGTTTTGTGGCACTCAGGGCTGAATCTGTCACTTCTGCATAAAATTTAGGGTCATTCATTAGATCATTAAATAGTTTATATCCAATCAATAACTTACTAGATTTTTTCTTTTCCTTTAGATCATTTTCAATCAACTGATCCAATTCTTTTACAGAAAAACTATGCATATTACCCTCTATAGTATCTTTCTGATAAAACAGCATACAGACTTAGCAAGAGGATTTAAAGCTTATTAGATAATTGATATTTATGAAATTGTGAGAAAGATAATATATTAGATTTATCTATTTAAGTTAAGTTTTTCTAAAAATAACATAATACACCTTATACGAAATACTTGATATTTATCATTAAATTTCAGTATATTAGATCAAGCCGTTGTGGGGCATAGGGTACCAGAGCGGCTTTTTATTGATTATTTATGTTCCACGCTTAAAATTCGAACAATGTTTCATGATTTTTATAAGTTAAACTAAATTTAGTTGCCAATCCCAATAAGCTATTCACTAACTTGTAAATATCGGTATACCGCCTGACGACTAATCCCAAAAGCTTTTCCTAATGCCATTTTTGATGGATACTTCCCTTCCCTCCATGCTTGTCGTAAAGCTTCAGCTTGGTCAGGCTTTAGTTTATGCACCCGACCTTTGTACTTCCCCTGAGCAGAGGCGAGTTTTATTCCTTCCTTTTGCCGCTCTAAAATGATCTCACGTTCGAACTGTGCAAAAGCACCCATCAATTGCGGCACTGTTGCAAATAGAGATTTGAGTCGATGATGTTCCCTTTAAAAAGTGCTTAGAGACCGAAAACCCTGTTGATT
>NZ_JAYWYX010000078.1:0-1087 GCF_048147925.1 Acinetobacter sp. 226
GGCGAATTCAAACATGAGGTGCGACAGTTTGAAAAGTCTTATGATAATCAACAAGCTGAGCAAATTTCTCTAATGGTGTAAGCCAATCTAACGCTTTTCTAGGACGAGTATTCAGTGACATGGCAACTTGATTTAAATAATGCTGATCTGCCTGATTTAAATCAATCCCTTTAGGTAAATATTGCCTAATTAAACCATTCATATTTTCGCATGTGCCTTTTTGCCAGGGTGAATGTGGGTCACAGAAATATACATCTATGCCTAAATCTTCTTCAAGTATTTTATGTTCTGCCATCTCGCGTCCACGGTCATAGGTCAACGTTTTACGCAGTTCTGCAGGTAAATATTTCAGAGCTTCAGTTAAAGCCTTGCGCACTGATTCTGCCTTTGCATCAGGTAATGTTGCCAAGATACAGAGCCGTGTATTTCGTTCAATAAGTGTTGCTATCGAACTTTTATTGTCTTTACCTTTAATTAAATCAGCTTCCCAATGACCCGGTATTTTTCTTTCTTGAACTTCGGCTGGGCGCTCATGAATAGTTTTAATATCCTGTAATATAGAATCTTTTTTAGGTTCACCGTTAGCTTTTCGCTTTTTATTTTCATGACGCAGACAGGATAATAAGTCTTTTTTCAACTCACCCTTTGGTAATGCTCGTATCGTTGAATAAATCGTTGTATGGCTTACATTCATTGTTTGATCCAAATCAGGAAATGTCTTTAAACGCTTTGCTATTTGCTGAGGAGACCATAAACAACGGATCGCTTCAACAATAAATTTCCAGAGGATTGAATCGATTTTGAGTTTTCTGTGACCACGTCTACGTCTAGCGAAGGTGTTATCAGAAGCATATTGAGCTTGATAAACGTCATTGATGCTATTTCTTTTAAGCTCACGATAGATCGTACTAGAATGTCTTTTAATGAGTTCAGCAAATTTTCTGGCTGAAAAGCCTTCTTTTCTTGACTCAAGCATTAATGCAGTACGATCTTCAAAGTTAAGATGATGGTATGACAATTTTATATACTCCATAAACCCTTTAAATTAATTAGGTGGTTTATGTCGCACTTCAAGTTTTACTCTGCC
>NZ_JAYWYX010000079.1:0-1084 GCF_048147925.1 Acinetobacter sp. 226
AATACGTTCCCGGGCCTTGTACACACCGCCCGTCACACCATGGGAGTTTGTTGCACCAGAAGTAGGTAGTCTAACCGCAAGGAGGACGCTTACCACGGTGTGGCCGATGACTGGGGTGAAGTCGTAACAAGGTAGCCGTAGGGGAACCTGCGGCTGGATCACCTCCTTAACGAAAGATTGACGATTGGTAAGAATCCACAACAAGTTGTTCTTCATACGATGTATCTGAGGGTCTGTAGCTCAGTTGGTTAGAGCACACGCTTGATAAGCGTGGGGTCACAAGTTCAAGTCTTGTCAGACCCACCAAATCTGACTAACAAAGCATGAAAATGCTGAAGCAAACAGAACAGAACGATACATTGACTTATTGATAAGCTGGGGACTTAGCTTAGTTGGTAGAGCGCCTGCTTTGCACGCAGGAGGTCAGGAGTTCGACTCTCCTAGTCTCCACCAAATTTCAAGATCATAAAACTTAAAGCGCTGCTTTAAGGATTTGAGTTGAAATTTAAGCAAGAAGCTACGCTTCGCGCAGTATGTAATCATACAGTGATGAAGTTGTTTAGTTCCTAAGCGATCAGGTGATTAGATCCTAGAGATTAGCAAGTACAAGCGTTATGATACGCGCACTTGATAATCTCTGTGATTTATCACAGTTTCCTGACCTGACGAAGGCTGGAAAAATCATTAACAGAATATATTTGAGTTGAAATAATTTGTTCATAACTCATTGAATGAAACATAGGCAACTATGAATCAAACAATGATTTACTAGCGAAATTAACTGAATCAAGCGTTTTGGTATATGAATCTAATTGAAGCTGTACTGTAGTTAAATCTACGAAACGCCAACTGTATGAGTAAGTCGCAAGACGAACTCTGTTGCTTATCCTACTTGTAAGGATAAACGACTGTTTGGGGTTGTATAGTCAAGTAATTAAGTGCATGTGGTGGATGCCTTGGCAGTCAGAGGCGATGAAAGACGTGATAGCCTGCGAAAAGCTCCGGGGAGGCGGCAAATATCCTGTGATCCGGAGATGTCTGAATGGGGAAACCCACTTACCATAAGGTAGGTATTGCATGATGA
>NZ_JAYWYX010000080.1:0-1024 GCF_048147925.1 Acinetobacter sp. 226
TGTTTGGCAGTAAAGCTAAAAACTGAATCATCCATATTGGTATAAGCCGTTTTATCTTCAGCACTAAACTGTGTTTTCAGCTCAGTTTCTAAAGCTGCAATTTCATCAGCACGCTTTTGTGCTTTGAATTGCTTAAGTTCAGCTAGGGCATCATCACGTTCACGCTCTGCCTGCTCTTTGGCCTGTTGTGCTTTTTCTAATTCGGTCACGTCTGTGTCCTCTTTGGTTGGGTTTGGATTGGCTTTGCCTGAGAAGGCTTTAATTGATGTATTACGATCAGCACCAGTCGAGCAGATCGTGAACTCACGAATGCGGTTTTGACGGAAGATTGTGATAGGGCCTTCAAATACTTGACCATTCACAGTGACTGTCTTGCCTTGCGAAACCTCTTCAATAGATCCCGGATCAATCATCATTGACATCTGGAATGGGAAGCCATCATCAGAGTCCTGAACGATTTCCTGCGCCTTAGCATTTGTAAGGAAATCACCAGCTACATCAATCTTTCCGTTTGTATCTACTGTCTGAACAACACCAATTCGACTAGAGCTAAAGTGTTCTTCAAGCAAGGCTGCTGGCTTATCAATCTCAATACCATCAAGATCAAAGACCACACCAGAACGCCCCCAGTACCAATGACCATCTACACGGCCACCCGCATAAGCAGTGCCTTTAAATTTTCGTTTTTGTCCCTCTTCAGCTTTCGGGACTTCAATTGCCGCGGCATTGAATAGATACTTCAATCGCTCTTCATTTGGATCTAGCATTTTTCATGCTCCATAAAAAAACCGCCCAGAAGGCGGTCATATTCATTTTTAAATTAGTTCAACAAGGGCTTGAGTGTATAAACCATCTGTCCTTCAACCGTTTCAATCGAAACCACTTCAAAAGATAGCCCCATCGGAATCAGTACACCGTTACCCGCACTCAGCATTTCTAAATCAATACCGAGCCCTTTAGCATTCTCAATCTTGATCACGATGTCACCAGCACTTTCAGCCATCAATAACGGCGCATTCAACTG
>NZ_JAYWYX010000081.1:0-1010 GCF_048147925.1 Acinetobacter sp. 226
GGCTTTGTTGCACAAACCTAGCCTATAAGGTTTATTCAGTCCTATAATTTCAAAATGAATAAACATACTCCTAAAACTTATCGTACAACCAACTGGTCTTCCTATAATCGCGCTCTCATTAATCGGGGCAACATTTCCATTTGGTTTGATCCAAACACTCAGTGGTATGCACAACCACAAGACAAGCAAGGTCGAAATCAAACTTACTCCGATAAGGCTATTCAATGCTGTTTAATGATCAAATCTTTATTTAGACTCTCTTTACGCATGGTCACAGGTTTTGTTCAAAGTCTGATTAAACTTTGTGGATTAAATTGGACCGCACCAGATTACAGTACGCTTTGTCGAAGACAAAAACATATTAATATTGCGATTAGCTATCAAAAAAGTAGTGATGGGCTACATCTACTCGTCGACTCAACTGGCTTAAAGTTTCTAGGTGAAGGTGAGTGGAAACGTAAGAAACATGGACCTGAATATCGTCGCCAATGGCGTAAGCTTCATATTGGCATCGATGCTGAAACCTTGCAAATACGTGCAGTACAGCTTACTACAAATAATGTGAGCGATTCGCAAGTACTCGGTGATTTACTTGCTCAAATTCCCTTAGATGAACGAATTGATTCGGTCTATACCGATGGTGCTTATGACACGAAGCACTGCAGACAAGTCATTCTAGATCGAGATGCACATGCGGTCATTCCGCCAAGAAAAAATGCAAAACCATGGAAAGATCAGAAATTGAGATCTTTAGAGCGGAATGAGTTACTGAAAACAGTTAAACGTTTAGGAAGAACGCTTTGGAAAAAATGGTCTGGTTATCATCGTCGAAGTTTAGTTGAAACCAAGATGCATTGCATCAAACTATTAGGTGATAAATTAACAGCAAGGAGTTTTTCTAGTCAGGTGAATGAGATTCATGCACGCATAGCCGTATTGAACAAATTTACAGAATTAGGTCGTCCTCATACCCAAGTTGTCACTTGAATTCTGTTCAAATGAGCAGAGTG